>NZ_LXJQ01000027.1:0-81607 GCF_001728925.1 Pseudomonas sp. 1D4 | reverse complement strand
CTTTTTCATGCCTGGCCATCCTAGCCCTGGCGAGCGGAGCCGGAGGGCGATTGCCGGTCCAGCTCGCGGCAGGCGCGCTGGATCATGCCTTCGGTGATGGGAATCTCGCGTCCCTGTGCATCGATGATGGCGCCGCCCACCGGTTGCTCGGGCTTGAGCGGGACGACGCGGCGGTTTTCGGTGCGGGTCTGCAGGCTCATGGGGAGGTCTCCTCATCAGGTGGTGTGTGCAGTCTAGGTCCGTCAGATGAAGGCAAGATGAAGGCGATAGCGCCGGGAAAACGTCACATCTTCGGGATCGGAAGCCCGAAGCAGGTGCCGTGCCAGCGCAGCCGCAGCGGTTGACCCGGGCGCGGCAGGAAACGTTCAGACGAGGTGTGCATGTCGATATTCCGAATGGGTCTGATCATCAATCCCCTGGCCGGCGTGGGCGGTCCTGCGGCATTGCGGGGCAGCGACGGTGTGGCCGGGCTCGCACTGGAGCGCGGCGCCGTGCCCCAGGCCCAGCAACGTACGCGCCTGGCCCTGGAGCCTCTGTTGGGGCTGGCGGAGCGCATCGAGTTCCTTTGCCTGCCCGGCGCCATGGGCGGTGAGTTACTGGCGCAGATGGGCTTTCGTCATCGCCTGTTGGGCACGCTGGAGGGGCCGAGCGTGGCTGGCGATACCCGCCGTGCGGTGCAGGCGATGCAGAACGCGGGCGTCTCGCTGATCCTCTTCGCCGGTGGTGACGGGACGGCGCGTGACGTGGGGGACGTGGCGCGAGCAGGCCAGCCGGTGCTGGGCATCCCCGCCGGGGTGAAGATCCAGTCCGGTGTCTACGCCATCAGCCCCCGCGCCGCTGGGGAGCTGGCCCGGCGCCTGGTAGAGGGCGGCCTGGTGCGCCTGGCCAGTGGCGAAGTGCGTGACCTGGACGAAGCGGCGCTGCGTGAAGGGCGGGTGGCCTCGCGCTGGTACGGGGAGCTTACGGTGCCGGTGGAGGGGCACTTCATGCAGCAGGTGAAGCAGGGCGGGATGGAATCGGAGGAGCTGGTGCTGCTGGAGTTGGCCGACTGGCTGGCGGAAGAGTGGCAGCCCGGCGTGCGCTATGTCTTCGGCCCGGGGTCGACCCTTCACGGGCTGGCCGCCAACCTGGGACTGGATGGCACGCTGCTTGGCGTAGATGTGGTGGAGGATGGGCAGTTGATCGCCCGCGATGTGACGGAGGCCGAGTTGCTGGCGCTGGTATCGGACCATCCGGCGTTCATTCTGGTGACTGCCATCGGTGGTCAGGGGCACATCATCGGACGCGGCAACCAGCAGATCAGCCCTCGTGTGCTGCGCGCCGTCGGGCTCGACCGATTGAGGGTGGTGGCGACCAAGCGCAAGCTCGCTACCCTGCAGGGTCGGCCCTTGCTGGTGGACAGTGGTGACCCGGTGCTGGATGCCGCATTCCCAGATGCGATACGGGTCTGGTCGGGCTATCGCGAGGAGCTGCTGTATCCCGTCGGCTGGGCATCGGAAGAGGGCGAGTAGGCCGATGGCTACAGCCTGATCGGCTAAGCCGACGCTCTTGAGTCGACTCCCTGCCCTGGCCTGGTGGGCAGGTGGTGGGTAGGGTGTGCAAGCCTGCTGTCCCGGTTCCCATGCCCGGCGCAATCTCCTCAGGGCTTATGGTTGGGGCGTCGAGCATGGGGACCGGGGCGGCAGGTTCCTTTTGCGGTTTCATCCTCCCTTTCGATATTTCTCCGCTCCCTCGTCTCCTTCCCACACTGTGCGCCAGCACCATGACGTCCTGAGTGTTTCCAGCTAGGGTGGCGCCTGGATTCGTGCCCGTTCGCCAGGGCGCCAGCAAGGGAGGCCGGCATGTGCAGCAAGGCATTCAGGTTCGTACTGGGCATTGGCCTGTGGTGGTTCTGCCTGGTCGGGTGGGCGGCCGTCGACGGCGGGCGCCTGGTGGAGGCGGCCCGCACCCAGGTAGGGGTCACCCTTGGCTATGACCCCACCTACCGGCGCATTGCCTACCCCGGTGGGGATGTGCCCATGGCCACGGGTGTCTGCACCGACGTGGTCATCCGTGCGCTCCGTGCCCAGGGCCTGGACCTCCAGCAGCGCGTCCACGAGGACATGCGCCGGCACTTCTCCGCTTATCCCCGGCATTGGGGGCTGAAACGCCCCGACCCCAACATCGATCATCGCCGGGTGCCCAACCTGATGACCTGGTTCGATCGCCAGGGCCTGTCCCTCAAGGTCGGGCAGGTCGCCGCCGACTACCAACCTGGCGACATCGTCACCTGGGACCTGGGGCGCGGCCTGCAGCACATCGGCATCATCTCCGACCGGCGCAGCCGCGAGGGCACGCCGTTGGCGCTGCACAACATCGGCCAGGGCACGCGGGAGGAGGACATCCTGTTCCGCTGGCCGATCCTGGGTCATTACCGTTTCGCAGCGCACTGAAGCGCGCCTATCATCTCCCCACATTTGCCCCGGAGCTGGATCATGCCCAGTGAGACCCAACCGCCCTTCATCGGTCCAGAAGACCGCGTGGTGCTGTTCGACGGCGTCTGCAAGCTCTGCAATGGCTGGGCACGCTTCCTGATCCGGCATGACCGTCGCGAGCGCCTCAAGCTGGCGTCGGTGCAGTCTCCCGAGGGACAGGCGTTGCTCGCCTGGTACGGCCTGCCCACCGACCACTTCGAGACCTTGGCCTACATCGAGGGCCAGCGTCTGCATGTGCGCACCGATGCGGTGTTGCGGGTGCTCGGGCAATTGCCGGCGCCCTGGCACTGGCTGAGGCTCTTCCGCGTGGTGCCCGCGCCCGTGCGGGACTGGCTCTACGACCGCGTTGCCCTGAACCGCTACCGGCTCTTTGGCCGGCACCCGGTGTGCATGCTGCCCCATCCCGATCATGAGAGGCGCTTCCTGCATGGCGAGCGCTGATCCCAGGCTGTACGCCAGCCTGGCCCGCTGGGGGCTGGCGCTGTTGTTTCTCTACCACGGCATCGTGCCCAAGCTGCTCTGGTTGAGCCCGGGTGAACTGGAGATGATCCGCGCCCACGGCTTCGAGCAGGCGCGGCTCCTAGCGGCCCTGGCCGGTGTGGCCGAGGTGGTGCTGGCCCTGGCATTGCTGGTGGTGCGCAGGCGTCGCTGGCCGCTGGCCCTGAGTGCGCTGGCCTTGATCGGCTTGCTGGTGGACGTGGCAGTGGTGGCGCCGGGCTTCCTGGTGCAGGCCTTCAACCCGGTGTCCACCAACCTGACGGCGTTGTTCCTCTGTGCCATCGGCTGGCTGGCGGAGCGCCCGGAAAACCCGCAGAGTGTCGCCTCTTCCCGTTGATCGAGTCCTGGTATGGGTCTGCTTTCCTCTCGCCGGCGTGGTGCCCTGCGCATGGCGATGCAATTCGTCGCGCCCTACCGCGGCCGGGTGATCGGTGCCCTGCTGGCGCTGCTGTTCACCGCCGGCATCACCCTGTCCATGGGGCAGGGCATCCGCCTGTTGGTGGACCGTGGCCTGGCGACCCAGTCGCCAGAGGCTCTGAACCATTCGATCCTGTTCTTCTTCGCGCTGGTGGTGGCCCTGGCTGTGGGTACCTTCACCCGCTTCTACCTGGTGTCGTGGGTGGGCGAGCGCTTCGTGGCGGACATCCGCATGCGGGTGTTCAACCACCTCATCGAGCTGCACCCGGGCTTCTTCGAGAGCAACCGGGCCTCGGAAATCCAGTCACGGCTGACTGCCGACACGACCTTGCTGCAGTCAGTGATCGGCTCCTCGCTGTCCCTGGCGCTGCGCAACGGCATCATGTTGGTGGGCGGCATCGTGCTGCTCTTCATCACCAACCCCAAGCTGACCGGCATCGTGGTGGTGGCGTTGCCGTTGGTGGTGGCGCCGATCCTCCTTTTTGGTCGGCGGGTGCGCAGCCTGTCGCGGCAGAGCCAGGACCGCATCGCTGACGTGGGCAGCTACGTCGGTGAGACCCTGGGCCAGATCAAGACCGTGCAGGCTTACAACCACCAGGCCCAGGACCGGCTTCGTTTCGGCCGTACCGTGGAAGGCGCCTTCGACACGGCACGCAAGCGCATCGCCCAGCGCGCCTGGCTGATCACCGTGGTGATCGTGCTGGTGCTGGGGGCGGTGGGGGTGATGCTCTGGGTGGGCGGGATGGACGTGATCGCCGGGCGCATCTCCGGCGGTGACCTGGCGGCGTTCGTCTTCTATAGCCTGATCGTCGGCTCGGCTTTCGGGGCCATCAGCGAGGTGATCGGCGAATTGCAGAGCGCAGCCGGGGCCGCCGAGCGCATCGCCGAACTCTTGGCGACGCGCAGCCTGATCCAGGCCCCGCCCGCTAACCAGCTTCAGCGCCTGCCGCCCCGGCCCGTCGGCGCGCTCAGCCTTGAGGCGGTGCGCTTCGCCTACCCCTCGCGCCCGGGTGTGCCGGCCATCGACGGCATCGACCTGGAGATCCGCCCCGGCGAGACGCTGGCACTGGTGGGGCCATCTGGTGCGGGCAAGTCGACTCTATTCGACCTGCTGCTGCGCTTCTCCGATCCGGATTCCGGCGAGGTTCGGGTAGATGGGGTGCCGCTCAGGTCGCTGGACCCGGCCGACCTGCGCCGTTGCTTTGCCCTGGTGTCGCAGTCGCCGGCGCTGTTCTTCGGCAGCGTGGAGGAGAACATTCGTTATGGCTGCCCGGCTGCCACCGCCGAGCAGGTGGAGGCGGCGGCACGTGCCGCCCACGCCCACGAGTTCATTGCGCGCATGCCCGATGGCTATCGCACCCACCTAGGCGATGCCGGAGCCGGGCTGTCTGGCGGGCAACGTCAGCGCCTGGCCATTGCCCGCGCGCTGCTGGTGGATGCGCCCATTCTGCTGCTGGACGAGGCGACCAGCGCGCTGGACGCCGAGAGCGAATACCAGATTCAGCAGGCGCTGCCGGCGTTGATGCAGGGGCGTACGACCCTGGTGATCGCTCACCGCCTGGCGACGGTGCAGCGGGCGGACCGCATCGCGGTGATCGATCAGGGCCGCCTGGTGGCGATCGGTACCCACGCCGAGCTGGTGCACAGCAGCCCGCTGTATGCGCGCCTGGCCGAGCTGCAGTTTTCAACCCATGGGGACGCGGCGGGTGACCGCGCCTGAGGAGCTGTTGGTGTCAACGGAACTGAACGTGCTGGTGCTGGGTGGCTATGGCAATTTCGGCCGCCTGATCGTCCGGCGCTTGGCCAGTGTGCCCGGTGTGCGGGTGCTGGTGGCGGGGCGCAACCTGGAGAAGGCTCAGGCGGTGGCCGAGGCGCAAGGTGCCCGTGCGGTGCGGCTGGATATCGACGAGCCGGGGCTGGCGGAGGCGTTCTCGCAGTTCGACGTGCAGGTGGTGATCTCCACCGTGGGGCCGTTCCAGGGGCAGGACTACCGCGTCGCCGAGGCCGCCCTGGCGGCGGGTTCGCACTACATCGACCTGGCGGATGCGCGGGGCTTCGTGTGCGGCATCACCCGGCTGGACGAGGTGGCCCGTCAGCGCGGCGTATTGCTCTGCGCCGGGGCGAGCTCCGTGCCCGGCCTGAGTGCGGCGGTGGTGGATGAGCTGCTCCCCCGTTTCGGTCGCCTGGAGCGCATCGAGCATGGCATCAGCTCTTCGGAAAAGACGCCGGGCGTCTCCACCCTGGCAGCGGTGCTCAACTATTGCGGGCGGCCGATCCGTTGCTGGCGGGAAGGGCAGTGGCGCTCGGTGCATGGCTGGCAGGACCTGCGGCTGCAGCGCTTCCGCCTGCCCATGGGGGGCCGCTGGATCGGCGCCTGCGATGTACCGGACCTGGAGCTTTTCCCCGCGCGCTACCCCGGGGTGCGGGAGGTGAGCTTCCGCGCCGGTGTCGGCCTGCGTCTGACTCAGTTCGGTACCTGGGCGCTGTCTTGGCTGGTGCGTGCCGGCTTGTTGCGTGATGCCGTTCGGCTTGCGCCGCTGCTGCGGCGGGGGGCGGTGATGCTGGAGCCGCTGGGAGACGGGCTGAGTGGCATGTTCGTGCGGCTGTCCGGCCAGGACCCGAGCGGGCTGCCGCTGACGCTCACCTGGGAGTTGCTCGCCCATGACAACGACGGCCCCAATATTCCCTGCATGGCGGCCGTGGCGCTGGTGCGCAAGTTGGCGAATGGCAGCCTTGTGGCGCGTGGGGCAATGCCCTGCATCGGCCTGTTCAGTACCCAGGAGTACCTGGCAGAGCTGGAGGGCATGCGGATCGAGATCCAGGTGCGCGAGGGCTGATTGCCAGTCATGAAAAAACCGGCCACCAGGGCCGGTTTTTTCATGGGGTCGTAACTCAGCGGTATTCGCAGAGGTAGGCGGTGTCCTGAGCGACCTTGAGCTGGAACTTGCTGTTGGCCGGTACGGTGAACCGGGTGCCGGCGGCGAAGGTTTCCCATTGCTCGCTGCCCGGCAGCTTGACGGTCAGGGCGCCGGCGATGACGTGCATCACTTCCAGCTGGTTGGTGCCGAATTCGTAGTCGCCAGCGGCCATGACGCCAATGGTGGCGGGGCCTTCGCTCATGCCGAAGGCGATGGATTTTACAGTGCCGTCGAAGTACTCGTTGACCTTGAACATGGGGCGGGCTCCTTGGAAAGGGGTCTAAAAAGGCTCGCCAGTATGCCGAAGGCGTCTGACAGCGTCACTAGTCCCTTTGGGTCGGCGATGCTGGCAGGAGAAGGGGCAATAGCCGGGCGGTATTGCGCGCATCTTCCAGGGCGCGGTGCTGTTGTCCCTGGAAGCTGAGTCCGGCCAGTTGCAGGGCGGCATTGAGGCCGACCGGGCGCTTGAGTTGGCGGGCTTTCGCGAAGTGCTGCTTGAGGTTCAGGTGGGGGAGGTTCGCCAGCAGGCTGTTGAGCTGGTTTTGCCGCCACTCCTGTTCCAGTTGGCGGCGGTCGTAGTCGCCCCAACTGCCCCAGCCCACCAGGCGAGCGTGGTGGTTGTCGAGCCAGCGCTCGAAGGCTGTCCAGACGCTGGGCAGGGGCTGCGCGGTGTCCACATTGGCCTGGGTGATGTGAGTGAGTTCGCGGCAGAACGGTGTCAGGCAGGGGCGTCGCTGCGGGCGCACGAAACGCTGGAAGTGGTCCAGCTCACGGCCCTCGGTGCTGACCAGGGTGGCGCCGATCTCGATGATTTCCATTTCCTCCATGGGCCAGCCGCCTTCGTCGGTGGTGGCTTCCAGGTCTATCACCAGCCAGTGCGGCATGGGGCTCTCCTTGGCGCCTGCAGGGTGTCTGCGATGGGCTGCGAGCGAGTATGGGGGCGCTTTCGCGGCACCGCAAACCGCGTGATAGGCTTCTTTGGACAGTCGAATGCGGAGGTGTGAGATGGCGAAGGTGAGCTTTATCGGGTTGGGCGTGATGGGGTTCCACATGGCCGGTCACCTGGCCTGCGAAGGGCATGAGGTGCGGGTCTACAACCGCACGTTGGAGAAGGCCCTGCTCTGGTGTGACGAGTTCGCCGGCGAGTACTTCGCAACGCCCCGCGAAGCGGCTGAGGGCTCCGAGTTCGTGATGACCTGCGTTGGCAATGACGATGACCTGCGTGCAGTACTGCTCGGCGATCATGGCGCCTTTGCCGGCATGTCCCCGGGGAGCCTGCTGGTCGATCACACCACGGCCTCGGCATCCGTGGCCCGCGAGTTGGCGGTCCTGGCTGCGGAGCGGGAGCTGGGCTTCCTCGATGCGCCGGTGTCCGGCGGCCAATCTGGCGCCGAGAGCGGCATGCTGACCATCATGGTGGGCGGCGAACGAGAACTGTACGAGCGGGCGGCACCTGTCATCGAGGCTTACGCGCGGATGAGCCGCTTGATGGGGCCCACCGGTAGCGGGCAATTGACCAAGATGGTGAACCAGATTTGCGTGGGGGGCCTGTTGCAGGCGCTGTCCGAGGGGCTGCACTTCGCCCGCAGTGCCGGCCTGGATGCGGTGGCGGCGATGGAGGTGATCGGTAAGGGGGCAGCGCAGTCCTGGCAGCTCGACCACCGTCACCAGAGCATGCTGGAGGGCAAGTTCGACTTCGGCTTCGCGGTCGATCTGATGCGCAAGGACTACGCGATCGTTTTCGAGGAGGCGCAGCGCAACGGTATTTCGCTGCCGGTGACCGAGCTGGTGGATCGCTTCTATGGGGAGATTCAGCAGGAGGGTGGCGGTCGTTGGGACACCTCCAGCCTGATCACGCGGTTAACCCGCTGACGTGTCAGGCGCGAAAGATGAGGTACACCGCGCCGAGCAGGTTCAAGCCCTGTCCAGAGGTACTCCAGCTTCAGCGGCTGTTGCACGAAGTAGACGCTGAAGGGAGGCAGGGCTCCTGCATGGTCTTCAGTTGGGCGACCGATGGTGCGGTATAGCCGGTAGGGTTGGCAGGCACACCAGTAGCTGGTGCTCGAACAGTGCGATACCCCAATTGATGAGCGCGGTTCAGGGTGCCTTGCCAGGGAAGGCCATGAGGGGGAGAGGCTCAGGAGGATGGCAGCCTGTATCCAGATGGGCACGGCAGAGCCTGGGTATTGGATGAAACAGAGGCTTAATGGGCATGGCGGCGGGGTGAGAAGGGGGCTTGATGCGGAGTGTGTGGGGGTGGCTGGCCGTTGCGGTGCTGGCGCTTTTGGCGGGCGGCCTGGGCTGGTGGAGTTGGACGTTGCGCGCGCCGACGGCACAAGTGGTGAGCCTGGTGGTTCCGCCGGCCTTCGTCTTGGCCAGGGATTTCAGTTTCGATACCTATCGCTTGGCGTGGAGTGGGCGCGATCTGGAACTGCTCGACGAGGCGGGGCGCTCCTTGTGGCGAACGAATGGGGCATTTCTTTCGGCTGGGAAGGCTGAGCCGGCGTTGCGCTGCGATGAGCAGAGCCTGGAGGGATTCCAGGTTGCCGGTGGTCGGCTGCAGGTCTTTGGTCACCTGCGCTGCACGGATGGCCGTGTCAGCACTTATCGCCTGGCGATGCAGGCTGAAGGTGAGCGTGGCGTGCGCGTTTCGGTGATCGTGGGTGATCCCGCACTCGACCGGCTCACCCTGCGTTGGCAGCAAGAGCCCGACGAGCGGTTTAGAGGTTTCAGCGATGCCGCAACAGGCAGTGAAAGCGCAGTGTCGGTGCCTGTTGTTGAGGGGCGATGGATGGGGGAACCTTCTCGGTCGCTGCTGTTGATTTCGTCGCACCGGGCGTTCCAGAGCGGGGTGGGAACCAGGCAGTTCTTCGGGCTGGAGAGCGCTGGAGTCGTTTCTCTGGAGGTCGAGGCCGGGAGCCTTGAGTTGCGGGTGGCCAGGGCAATGCCATAAACGGCCTTCCGGCGCCGCTGTTCGGGCTTGGTGGCGGGTTTGTGCGGGCTCTCCACAGCCGGCCTTCACGCGAGTAGAATCCGCGCTCCCATCAGCCCTGTCATCACTCCGCGATCATGATCTGCCGAGCAGGTTGCGGTGCCTGCTGCATCGCACCGTCCATTTCTTCCCCCATTCCAGGCATGCCCAACGGCAAGGTCGCCGGACAGCGTTGTCTGCACTTGTCCCCCGATCATCTATGTCGGTTGTTTGGCAGGCCTGAGCGTCCAGACGTTTGTTCGGCCTTTGATGCCGATCCTTTTGTCTGTGGCGAAACCCGGGAGGAGGCTATACGTTTGCTGGGCTGGCTGGAACAAGAGACCGCTGTGGCGGTCAGGCACTCTGTCCGGTAGGCGTCCAAGAGGGACGATGACTGATCATCGAATAACAAGGAGAAGAAGGATGGTTTCGCTGCAACGAATCGCCATGGCCTGCGGGCTGGGTGTCCTGCTGGCGTCGGCTGCCCACGCCGAGGACTGGAAGCTGGCCAAGGACGAAGATGGCATCAAGGTCTATCTCAGCGAGGTATCCGGGTCCAAGTACAAGGCCTATCGCGGGGTTGTCACCATCAAGTCGGACGTCGCTACCCTGCGCAAGTTGCAGGAGGATGTGTCCGGTTCCTGCAAATGGATCCACGAGTGTGAGCGGCAAAAGCTGCTGAAGAGCGACGGCGCGGATAGCTGGACCTACACCCGTTTCAATACGCCTTGGCCGGTGACCCCGCGTGATTCGGTCATCCATGCGGTTACCAGCGAAGGCACCGATGGCAGCCTGACGCGCACCCTCAAGGGCGAGCCGACGTACATGCCGGAGGAGAAAGGTTACGTTCGGGTGGCGTCTGTTGAGGGCGTGTGGAAGTTCGTACCAAAAGGCGCCGATACGGTGGAGGTGATTTATCAGGTCCATACCGAGCCGGGTGGCAGCGTGCCGTCCTGGCTGGCCAACAGCTTCGTGGTCGATGCGCCGTTCAATACTCTGGACCACCTGCGCAAGCTGGCCGAGAAGAAATGATCCATCGCTGAGATGAAAAAGGCTGCCAATAGGCAGCCTTTTTAGTGGAGTCCGCGTTTACTTGCGAGCGTTGAGCTCGACATAATCGCGTTGCTCCGGGCCGGTGTACAGTTGGCGTGGACGGCCGATCTTGTACGGGCTGGAGAGCATTTCCTTCCAGTGAGAGATCCAGCCAACGGTACGCGCCAGGGCAAAGATCACGGTGAACATGCTGGTCGGGATACCGATGGCCTTCAGGATGATGCCGGAGTAGAAGTCCACGTTCGGGTAGAGGTTGCGCTCCTTGAAGTAAGGATCGTTGCGCGCGATCTCTTCCAGCTTCATGGCCAGTTCGAGTTGCGGATCGTTGATGCCCAGTTCGGCCAGTACTTCATCGCAGGTCTGCTTCATGACCTTGGCGCGGGGGTCGAAGTTCTTGTAAACGCGGTGACCGAAGCCCATCAGCTTGAACGGATCGTTCTTGTCCTTGGCCTTGGCGACGTACTTCTCGATGTTGGAGACATCGCCGATCTCGTCCAGCATGGTCAGCACTGCTTCGTTGGCGCCGCCGTGTGCCGGGCCCCAGAGGGCGGCAATGCCGGCAGCGATGCAGGCGAACGGGTTGGCGCCGGAGGAGCCGGCCAGGCGAACGGTAGAGGTGGAGGCGTTCTGCTCGTGGTCCGCATGCAGGATGAAGATGCGATCCATGGCCTTAGCCAGTACCGGGCTGATCGGTTTGATCTCGCACGGGGTGTTGAACATCATGTGCAGGAAGTTTTCCGCGTAGTTCAGGTCATTACGCGGGTACATCATGGGCTGACCCATGGAGTACTTGTAGACCATCGCTGCGATGGTCGGCATCTTGGCGACCAGGCGGATCGCGGAGATCTCGCGATGGTGCGGGTCATTAATGTCCAGGGAGTCGTGGTAGAAGGCGGAGAGGGCACCAACTACGCCGCACATGATGGCCATCGGGTGAGCATCACGACGGAAGCCGTTGAAGAAGCTCTTCAGTTGTTCATGCACCATGGTGTGATTCTTCACGGTGCCGACGAACTTGGCCTTTTCCTCGGCACTGGGAAGTTCGCCGTTCAGCAGCAAGTAGCAGGTTTCCAGGTAATCGGAATTCTCGGCCAGTTGCTCAATGGGGTAGCCGCGGTGAAGCAGAATGCCCTTGTCGCCGTCGATGTAGGTGATCTTCGACTCACATGAGGCGGTAGACATAAAGCCAGGATCAAACGTGAAGCGCCCCGTGGAGGTCAGGCCCCGCACATCGATTACATCGGGACCTACGGTTCCGGACAGAACGGGCAGCTCGACGGGGGCTACGCCCTCGATGATCAACTGCGCTTTTTTGTCAGCCATAACGGCCTCCTATTTATGCTTGAAATCATCAGACAGCCCCCCACGCAGGGCCCGCATCACTATAGAGGTATAAATCCGAATGTCAATTTGGAGAAACCCATGTGGCAGGCGGGTTTGCGGGCGTTTTTCGAGTAAAAAGGCGGCCTATTTACGCCTTTTATTTAGGGTGTGCAATCCGCTATTGGGTGGGGGGGATTGCGTTGTCATTAGTCAGCTAACTGTCTATACTCACGGCCCGACCTCAGGGGGCTTTGAAGGCCTGTAATCCGGAGGTTGGCACTCCCTTGGTGAGGGGTACCTGACCAGTGCACTTCCCGACAACTTGCCCTGATTGTTAGGGGCCTCAGTGTGAAAAAAAGCCGTGAATAGCCAACGACCTGTAAACCTAGATCTCAGGACCATCAAACTCCCGATCACAGCTTATACGTCCATTCTTCACCGCATTTCTGGTGTCATCCTCTTCATCGGTATTGCTGTGCTGCTCTACGCACTTGGCAAGTCGCTGGAGTCCGAGGCTGGCTTCGAGAGCGTGAAAGCGTGTCTGACCAATCCGCTGGCCAAGCTTGTGATTTGGGGCCTGCTGTCCGCACTGCTCTATCACTTGGTGGCTGGCGTGCGCCACCTGGTAATGGATGCGGGTGTCGGTGAGACGCTCGAGGGCGGCAAGCGGGGCTCGAAAATCGTCATCGCAGTTTCGGCTGTGCTGATCATTCTCGCGGGGGTATGGGTATGGTAACTAACGTCACGAACTTCTCGCGTTCGGGTCTCTACGACTGGATGGCTCAGCGCGTCTCTGCGGTCGTTCTCGCGGCTTATTTCCTTTTCCTGCTGGGGTACCTCGTTGCTCACCCCGGACTGACCTTCGCCGATTGGCATGGTCTGTTCTCACAGAGCTGGATGCGCATTTTCAGTCTGCTCGGACTGGTCGCCCTGGGTGTCCATGCCTGGGTCGGCATGTGGACCATTTCCACTGACTACCTGACGCCGATGGCGCTGGGGCGTTGGGCGGTGGTCGTGCGTTTCCTGTTCCAGGCCGTTTGCGGTATGGCGATGTTCGCCTACTTCGTCTGGGGCGTTCAGATTCTGTGGGGTATCTGATTCATGGCTAACATTCGTACTCTTTCCTTCGATGCCATCATCGTCGGTGGTGGTGGTGCTGGCATGCGCGCTGCTCTGCAGCTGGCTCAGGGCGGTCACAAGACTGCCGTGGTGACCAAGGTCTTCCCGACCCGCTCCCATACCGTTTCCGCCCAGGGTGGCATCACCTGCGCCATTGCTTCGGCCGACCCGAACGACGATTGGCGCTGGCACATGTACGACACCGTCAAGGGCTCCGACTACATCGGTGACCAGGACGCCATCGAGTACATGTGCTCCGTGGGGCCGGAAGCCGTGTTCGAGCTTGAGCACATGGGTCTGCCGTTTTCTCGTACCGAGCAAGGCCGCATCTACCAGCGTCCGTTCGGTGGACAGTCCAAAGATTTCGGCAAGGGCGGCCAGGCGGCTCGTACCTGCGCTGCAGCTGACCGTACCGGTCACGCACTGCTGCACACCCTGTACCAAGCCAACTTGAAGAACGGCACCTCGTTCCTTAACGAGTGGTATGCCGTTGATCTGGTGAAGAACCAGGACGGCGCCATCGTTGGCATCATTGCCATCTGCATCGAGACCGGCGAAACCGTCTACATCCGTTCCAAGGCTGTTGTTCTGGCCACCGGCGGTGCAGGCCGTATCTACGCTTCCACCACAAACGCCCTGATCAATACCGGTGACGGCGTTGGCATGGCCCTGCGTGCTGGCGTGCCGGTCCAGGACATTGAGATGTGGCAATTCCACCCGACCGGTATTGCCGGCGCCGGCGTGCTGGTGACCGAAGGTTGCCGTGGTGAAGGTGGTTATCTTATCAACGCCCATGGCGAGCGTTTCATGGAGCGTTACGCTCCGAACGCCAAGGACCTGGCAGGCCGTGATGTGGTTGCCCGCTCCATGGTCAAGGAAGTGATCGCCGGTAACGGCGTCGGGCCGAACAAGGACCACGTCCTGCTGAAGCTGGACCACCTCGGTGAGGAAGTCCTGCACAGCCGCCTGCCCGGCATCTGCGAACTGTCCAAGACCTTCGCGCACGTCGACCCGGTCGTTGCGCCAATCCCGGTCATCCCGACCTGCCACTACATGATGGGGGGCGTTGCCACCAACATCCACGGCCAGGCCATCACCCAGGACGCCAACGGTAACGACACGATCGTCGAAGGTCTGTTCGCGGTGGGCGAAGTCGCATGTGTATCCGTACACGGTGCTAACCGCCTTGGCGGCAACTCCCTGCTGGATCTGGTGGTCTTCGGTCGTGCAGCTGGTCTGCACCTGGAGAAAGCCCTCAAGGAAGGTATCGAAACCCGTGGTGCAAGCGACACCGACATCGAGCAGTCGCTCAAGCGTCTGGCTGGTGTCAACGAGCGCTCCAGCGGTGAAGAAGTTGCCCCGCTGAAGCGTGAGCTGCAACAGTGCATGCAGAACTACTTCGGTGTGTTCCGCACCGGCGAATACATGCAGAAGGGCATCGCCCAGCTTGCCGATCTGCGCGAGCGCATCGCCGGCGTCAAGATCAACGACAAGTCCCAGGCTTTCAACACTGCGCGCATCGAAGCGCTGGAGTTGCAGAACCTGCTGGAAGTCGCGGAAGCCACTGCCATCGCTGCCGAGGTCCGCAAGGAGTCCCGTGGTGCCCATGCCCGCGAAGACTTCGAGGATCGGGACGACGAGAACTGGCTGTGCCATACCCTGTACTTCCCGGGTGAGAAGCGCGTATCCAAGCGCGCCGTCAACTTCGCGCCGAAGACCGTTCCGGCCTTCGAACCCAAAGTACGTACCTATTAAGGGTGGCCGACATGTCCAACACTCTCACTGTCAGCGTCTATCGCTACAACCCGGAGCGCGACAGCGCTCCGACCATGCAGGACTTCCAGGTTGATACCGGTGGCAGGGACATCATGGTTCTCGATGTCCTGGCCCTGATCAAGGAAAAGGACGAGGGTTTCTCCTACCGTCGTTCCTGCCGCGAAGGCGTCTGCGGTTCCGATGGCATGAACATCAACGGCAAGAATGGCCTGGCCTGCATCACCCCGCTTTCCGCAGCTGGGCTGAAGGGCGGCAAGCTGGTGATCCGCCCGTTGCCGGGGCTGCCGGTCATTCGTGACCTCGTTGTTGACATGAGCATCTTCTACAAGCAGTACGAGAAGGTGAAACCTTTCCTGCAGAACGATACGCCTGCTCCGGCGATCGAGCGTCTGCAGTCTCCGGAACAGCGCGAGAAGCTGGACGGTCTGTACGAGTGCATCCTGTGCGCTTGCTGCTCGACATCCTGCCCGTCGTTCTGGTGGAACCCCGACAAGTTCCTCGGTCCCGCTGCGTTGTTGCAGGCCTACCGTTTCCTGGCCGACAGCCGTGACACCAAGACCGAGGAGCGCCTGGCTGCTCTTGATGACCCGTTCAGCGTATTCCGCTGCCGCGGCATCATGAACTGCGTGAACGTTTGCCCCAAGGGTCTGAACCCCACCAAGGCAATCGGTCACGTACGCAACATGCTGCTGCAAAGCGGTACCTGATGCGCTACATGCTGTACCCGTAACACCTGCGGCGCCCTTCTGGGCGCCGCAGTACAACCAGGACCGACGCTCACAAAGCCGAAGTCCTTACTTGAAATGATATAGATGACCAGCAGGGGCAACCGGGCTGGTGCCCGGACTATCTGCGGGATCCTTAGTGGCTTTCATCCTGGTCGCCGTACCCGGAGGTGAGGCTGCGATGCCGATTCCACGCCGGTGGTGTCCCCTTACCGAGGGTGACCAAGCATGCAAGAAAGCGAAATGCAGCGCATGTGGAACAGCGCCCACCTATCCGGTGGCAACGCTGCATATGTGGAAGAGCTCTATGAGCTTTACCTGCACGATCCCAACGCTGTGCCAGAAGAGTGGCGCACCTACTTCCAGAAGTTGCCGTCCGACGGCAATGCAGCCACCGATGTATCGCATTCTACTGTTCGCGACCATTTCGTCCTGCTCGCCAAGAATCAGCGCCGTGCCCAGCCGGTTTCCGCTGGCAGCGTCAGCTCCGAGCACGAGAAGAAGCAGGTTGAAGTCCTGCGCCTGATCCAGGCCTTCCGCATGCGCGGCCATCAGGCGTCCCAGCTCGACCCCCTTGGCCTCTGGCAGCGCAAGGCCCCGGCCGATCTGGCGATCAATCACTACGGCCTGACCGATGCCGATCTCGACACCACCTTCCGTACCGGTGAACTCTACATCGGCAAGGAAGAGGCAACTCTGCGCGAGATCCACCAGGCCCTGCAGCAAACCTATTGCAGCACCTTCGGCGCCGAGTTCACCCATATCGTCGATTCCGAGCAGCGCAAGTGGTTCCAGCAGCGTCTGGAAAGTGTGCGTGGCCGTCCGTCCTTCTCCCCTGAGGTCAAGAGCCACCTGCTCGAGCGACTGACTGCGGCAGAAGGTCTGGAGAAGTACCTGGGCACCAAATACCCGGGTACCAAGCGTTTCGGCCTGGAAGGTGGTGAAAGCCTGATCCCGATGCTGGACGAGATCATCCAGCGTTCCGGCGCATACGGCACCCAGGAGATCGTCATCGGCATGGCCCACCGTGGCCGCCTGAACGTACTGGTCAACACCTTCGGCAAGAACCCGCGCGACCTCTTCGACGAGTTCGAAGGCAAGAAAGTCGAAGGTTTGTCCTCCGGTGACGTGAAGTACCACCAAGGCTTCTCCTCCAACGTCATGACCGCCGGTGGCGAAGTACACCTGGCCCTGGCGTTCAACCCGTCTCACCTGGAAATCGTTTCCCCGGTGGTGGAAGGTTCCGTTCGCGCTCGCCAGGACCGTCGCAATGACAAGACTGGCGACAAGGTGCTGCCGATCTCCATCCATGGCGACGCTGCCTTCGCAGGCCAGGGCGTGGTCATGGAAACCTTCCAGATGTCGCAGACCCGTGGTTACCGCACCGGCGGTACGGTTCACATCGTCATCAACAACCAGGTAGGTTTCACCACCAGCCGTCAGGAGGATGCGCGTTCCACCGAGTACGCCACCGACGTCGCGAAGATGATTCAGGCGCCGATCTTCCACGTGAACGGTGATGACCCTGAGGCCGTCCTGTTTGTGACCCAACTGGCTGTTGACTACCGCATGCAGTTCAAGCGTGACGTGGTGATCGACCTGGTCTGCTACCGTCGCCGCGGCCACAACGAGGCCGACGAGCCGTCTGGCACCCAGCCGCTGATGTACCAGCAGATCGCCAAGCAGCGCACCACCCGTGAGCTGTATGCCGATGCCTTGATCCAGGGCGGCGTGCTCGATGCCGAGCGCATCCAGGCCAAGATGGACGAGTACCGCACTGCGCTGGACAACGGCCAGCACGTGGTCAAGAGCCTGGTTAAGGAGCCCAACAAGGAGCTGTTCGTCGATTGGCGTCCGTACCTGGGCCATGCCTGGACCGCGCGTCACGACACCCGTTTCGACCTGAAGACCCTGCAGGAACTCTCCGCCAAGCTGCTGGAGATCCCGGAAGGTTTCGTCGTCCAGCGTCAGGTCTCGAAGATCCTCGAAGACCGCCAGAAGATGGGCGCCGGCGGCCTGCCGATCAACTGGGGCTACGCCGAGACAATGGCCTACGCCACCCTGCTGTTCGAAGGCCACCCGGTTCGCATCACTGGCCAGGACGTGGGGCGCGGCACCTTCTCGCACCGCCACGCGGCGCTGCACAACCAGAAGGACGCCAGCACCTACCTGCCGCTGCAGAACTTGTTCGACGGCCAGCCGAGCTTCGAACTGTACGATTCCTACCTCTCCGAGGAAGCAGTACTGGCGTTCGAATACGGTTACTCCACCACCACGCCCAACGCGCTGGTGATCTGGGAAGCCCAGTTTGGTGACTTCGCCAACGGCGCCCAGGTGGTGATCGACCAGTTCATCACCAGCGGCGAGCACAAGTGGGGCCGTCTGTGCGGCCTGACCATGCTGCTGCCGCACGGCTACGAAGGTCAGGGCCCGGAGCACTCCTCCGCGCGTCTGGAGCGCTACCTGCAGCTGTGCGCCGAGCACAACATCCAGGTCTGCGTGCCTACCACGCCGGCTCAGGTCTACCACATGCTGCGCCGCCAGGTGATTCGCCCGCTGCGCAAGCCGCTGGTTGCCCTTACGCCCAAGTCGCTGCTGCGTCACAAGCTGGCCATCTCCACCCTGGAGGACCTGGCCGAAGGCTCCTTCCAGACCGTCATCGGCGAGATCGATCCGATCGACCCGAAGAAGGTCGAACGCCTCGTGCTCTGCAGCGGCAAGGTCTACTACGACCTGCTGGAGAAGCGTCGCACCGAAGGCCGCGAGGACATCGCGATCGTGCGTATCGAGCAGCTGTATCCGTTCCCGGAAGACGACCTGGCCGAGGTTCTGGCTGCCTACAAGAACCTCAAGCACATCGTCTGGTGCCAGGAAGAGCCCATGAACCAGGGCGCCTGGTACTGCAGCCAGCACCATATGCGTCGTGTGGCCAGCGCCCACAAGAAAGGCCTGTTCCTCGAGTACGCCGGGCGTGATGCCTCGGCTTCTCCGGCCTGTGGCTACGCCTCCATGCACGCTGAGCAGCAGGAAAAACTGCTGCAGGACGCCTTTACTGTTTAACGCCTTCGCGCAGAAAACCGAATCAGACAGGAAAAACACACAATGGCTATCGAGATCAAAGCCCCAACCTTCCCGGAATCGGTCGCCGACGGCACCGTAGCCACCTGGCACAAGAAGCCGGGCGACGCCGTCAAGCGTGACGAGCTGATCGTCGACATCGAGACCGACAAAGTCGTAATGGAAGTGCTGGCCGAGGCCGACGGCGTACTGGCAGAAATCGTCAAGAACGAGGGCGACACCGTCCTCAGTGGCGAGCTGCTGGGCAAACTGAACGAAGGCGGCGCTGCTGCTGCCGCCCCGGCCGCCCCGGCCGCCCCGGCCGCCGCTGCTGCCCCGGCTCCGGCCGCTCAGGCTGCTGCCCCCGCTGCTGCTGGTGACGACGCCATCCTGTCCCCGGCCGCTCGCAAGCTGGCCGAGGAAAACGGCATCGACCCGAACAGCATCGCCGGCACCGGCAAAGGTGGCCGCGTGACCAAGGAAGACGTGGTCGCCGCTGTCGAGGCGAAGAAGAACGCCCCGGCTGCTCCGGCCGCCAAGCCGGCCGCTCCGGCCGCCGAGGCCCCGGTATTCGCTGCAGGCGACCGTGTCGAGAAGCGCGTCCCGATGACCCGCCTGCGTGCCAAGGTTGCCGAGCGTCTGGTTGAAGCCCAGTCCACCATGGCCATGCTGACCACCTTCAACGAAGTGGACATGACCGAAGTCATGGCCCTGCGTTCGAAGTACAAGGACCTGTTCGAGAAGACCCACAACGGCGTTCGCCTGGGCTTCATGTCCTTCTTCGTCAAGGCTTCCGTCGAAGCGCTGAAGCGCTTCCCGGCTGTCAACGCTTCCATCGACGGCAATGACATCGTCTACCACGGCTACCAGGACATCGGCGTCGCCGTTTCCAGCGACCGTGGCCTGGTGGTACCGGTCCTGCGCAACGCCGAGCTGATGAGCCTGGCCGAAGTCGAGAACGGCATCGCCACCTTTGGCAAGAAGGCGCGCGAGGGCAAGCTGTCCATCGACGAGATGACCGGTGGCACCTTCACCATCACCAACGGCGGCACCTTCGGTTCGATGATGTCGACCCCGATCGTCAACCCGCCGCAGGCCGCCATCCTCGGCATGCACAACATCATCCAGCGCCCCATGGCGATCAATGGCCAGGTTGTGATCCGGCCGATGATGTACCTGGCTCTGTCCTACGATCACCGTCTGATCGATGGCAAGGAAGCCGTCAGCTTCCTGGTAACCATCAAGAACCTGCTGGAAGACCCGGCTCGTCTGCTGCTGGACATCTGATCGGCGATCTCTCCAAACGGCGGCCCCGCAAGGGGCCGTCCGGTTTCATACGAGAAGGAATGAGTTATGACCCAGAAATTCGACGTGGTAGTGATTGGTGCGGGCCCTGGCGGTTACGTGGCAGCCATCAAGGCGGCCCAGCTCGGCCTGAAAACCGCCTGCATCGAGAAGTACCAGGGTAAGGACGGCAAGACCGCACTGGGCGGCACTTGCCTGAACGTCGGCTGCATCCCGTCGAAGGCGCTGCTGGACAGCTCGTACAAGTACCACGAGGCCCATGAGGCCTTCAAAGTGCACGGTATCGAAGCCAAGGGCGTTTCCATCGACGTGCCGACCATGGTTGGCCGCAAGGACACCATCGTCAAGAACCTGACCGGCGGCGTCAGCACCCTGTTCAAGGCCAATGGCGTCACCCTGCTGGAAGGCCACGGCAAGCTGCTGGCCAACAAGCAGGTCGAAGTTACCGGTCTGGACGGCAAGGTCCAGGTCGTCGAGGCCGAGAACGTCATCCTCGCCTCCGGCTCCAAGCCGGTCGAGATTCCTCCGGCCCCGGTTGATCAGGACGTCATTGTCGACTCCACCGGCGCACTGGACTTCCAGTCCGTTCCGAAGAAGCTGGGCGTGATCGGTGCCGGCGTTATCGGCCTGGAGCTGGGTTCCGTCTGGGCCCGCCTGGGTGCTGAAGTGACTGTCATCGAAGCCCTGGACAAGTTCCTGCCGGCTGCTGACGAGCAGATCGCCAAAGAAGCCCTGAAGATCCTCACCAAGCAGGGCCTGAAGATTCGCCTGGGCGCCCGCGTGACCGGCACTGAGGTGAAGAAGAAGCAGGTCACTGTCAGCTTCACCGACGCCAATGGCGAGCAGAAGGAAGTCTTCGACAAGCTGATCGTCGCGGTCGGCCGTCGCCCGGTGACCACCGACCTGCTGGCCACTGACAGCGGTGTCACCCTCGACGAGCGTGGCTACATCTACGTCGACGACCACTGCAAGACCAGCGTCCCGGGCGTCTACGCCATCGGTGATGTGGTACGTGGCGCCATGCTGGCTCACAAGGCCTCGGAAGAGGGCATCATGGTTGCCGAGCGCATCGCAGGCCACAAGGCCCAGATGAACTACGACCTGATCCCGTCCGTGATCTACACCCATCCGGAAATCGCATGGGTCGGCAAGACCGAGCAGTCCCTGAAAGCCGAAGGTGTCGAAATCAACGTCGGTACCTTCCCCTTCGCCGCCAGCGGCCGTGCCATGGCAGCCAATGACACTGCCGGCCTGGTGAAGGTCATCGCCGATGCCAAGACCGACCGCGTTCTGGGCGTCCATGTAATTGGCCCGAGCGCTGCCGAGCTGGTCCAGCAAGGCGCCATCGGTATGGAGTTCGGCACCAGTGCCGAGGATCTGGGCATGATGGTCTTCTCGCACCCGACCCTGTCCGAAGCGCTCCACGAAGCGGCCCTGGCCGTCAACGGCCACGCGATCCACATCGCCAACCGCAAGAAGCGCTGAGCACTATCCCCGGGGAGGGCGCGCGCGACCTTCCCGGGGCAGCAGAACCACGGTGGGCAGCCCGTCGTGAACGCCTCGGGTGTTCGCCGCGGAACGCTCGCCGGACTGCCCCAGGGCAGTCACAGGTGGCGCGGCACCACGAATGCAGCGCCGAATGCGCAATACCCAAACGAAGACGGTAGACAAGCATGAATCTCCACGAATATCAGGGTAAGCAGCTGTTCGCTGAATACGGCCTGCCCGTATCCAAGGGCTTTGCCGTAGACACCCCGGAAGAAGCCGCTGAAGCCTGCGACAAGATCGGTGGCAGCGAATGGGTCGTTAAGGCCCAGGTCCACGCCGGTGGCCGCGGCAAAGCGGGCGGTGTGAAGCTGGTCAAGAGCAAGGAAGACGCCAAGGCCTTCGCCGCCAACTGGCTGGGCAAGCGCCTGGTGACCTACCAGACTGACGCCAATGGTCAGCCGGTCAGCAAGATCCTGGTCGAGTCCTGCACCGATATCGCCAAGGAACTGTACCTGGGCGCCGTGGTAGACCGTTCCAGCCGCCGCATCGTGTTCATGGCCTCCACCGAAGGTGGCGTGGACATCGAGAAAGTAGCCCACGAGACTCCCGAGAAGATCCTCAAGGCCACCATCGATCCGCTGGTTGGTGCTCAGCCCTACCAGGGCCGCGAGCTGGCCTTCCAACTGGGTCTGCAAGGCGACCAGATCAAGCAGTTCACCCACATCTTCGTGAACCTGGCCAAGCTGTTCCAGGACTACGACCTGGCCCTGCTGGAAGTGAACCCGCTGGTCATCAAGGCCGACGGCAACCTGCACTGCCTGGACGCCAAGATCAACATCGACAGCAACGCCATGTACCGTCAGCCCAAGCTGCGCGCCATGCACGACCCGTCCCAGGACGACGCTCGTGAAGCCCATGCGCAGAAGTGGGAGCTGAACTACGTTGCGCTGGAAGGCAACATCGGTTGCATGGTCAACGGTGCTGGCCTGGCCATGGGCACCATGGACATCGTCAACCTGCACGGTGGCAAGCCTGCCAACTTCCTCGACGTCGGTGGCGGCGCCACCAAAGAGCGCGTCACCGAGGCCTTCAAGATCATCCTGTCCGACAGCAACGTCGCTGCCGTACTGGTGAACATCTTCGGCGGTATTGTTCGTTGCGACATGATTGCCGAAGGCATCATCGGTGCAGTGAAGGAAGTCGGCGTGAAGATCCCGGTGGTCGTCCGTCTGGAAGGCAACAACGCCGAGCTCGGCGCCAAGGTACTGGCCGAGAGCGGTCTGAACATCATCGCGGCGACCAGCCTGACCGACGCTGCCCAGCAGGTCGTCAAGGCCGCGGAGGGTAAGTAATGAGCGTCCTGATCAATAAAGACACCAAAGTAATCTGCCAGGGCTTCACCGGCTCGCAGGGTACCTTCCACTCCGAACAAGCCATCGCCTACGGCACCAAGATGGTTGGCGGCGTGACCCCCGGCAAGGGCGGCACCACCCACCTCGGCCTGCCGGTGTTCAACACCGTCAAGGAAGCCGTGGAAGCCACCGGCGCCGATGCTTCGGTGATCTACGTTCCGGCCCCGTTCTGCAAGGACTCCATCCTTGAAGCAGCCTTCGGCGGCATCAAGCTGATCGTCTGCATCACCGAAGGCATCCCTACCATCGACATGCTGGAAGCCAAGGTGAAGTGCGACGAGCTGGGTGTACGCCTGATCGGCCCGAACTGCCCCGGCGTGATCACCCCCGGCGAGTGCAAGATCGGCATCATGCCCGGTCACATCCACCTGCCGGGCAAGGTCGGCATCGTGTCCCGCTCGGGCACCCTGACCTATGAAGCCGTGAAGCAGACCACCGACGCCGGCTTCGGCCAGTCCACCTGCGTGGGCATCGGTGGCGACCCGATCCCGGGCTCCAACTTCATCGACATCCTGAAGCTGTTCCAGGAAGACCCGAAGACCGAAGCGATCGTCATGATCGGCGAGATCGGCGGTTCCGCTGAAGAAGAAGCCGCTGCCTACATCAAGGCCAACGTGACCAAGCCGGTGGTGTCCTACATCGCCGGTGTCACCGCACCGCCCGGCAAGCGCATGGGCCACGCCGGCGCCATCATCTCCGGTGGCAAGGGCACTGCGGACGAGAAGTTCGCTGCCCTGCAGGACGCCGGTGTGAAGACCGTGCGTTCCCTGGCTGACATCGGCAAGGCCCTGGCCGAGCTGACCGGCTGGGAAGTCAAGAACGCCTGAGCGTGATTGACTGATGGCGAAGGCCACCTTCGGGTGGCCTTCGTTTTTTCTGTCGCAATGTAGCCATGGCGACAACCGATTACAGCAAGCCGACAGCCTGACCTGCATCAGTGCCGCAAATCTGTCGGATTCGCTAGGCTTGCGACCTTCCTGCGCATGAACCCCAAAAGGGGGAGGGCGCGCATTAGTAGTGGTTTGCCCCAAACGGGCGGATGACGGTTCCCCTCACCCAAAGGGAAGCCCCCTCGGAACAATGAATTTCGACTCGTGGTATCCCTCTCTATGACTCGTTTGAAAGGCTCGGACCTCCTGGCCCTCGGCTTCATGACCTTTGCGCTCTTCCTGGGCGCGGGCAACATCATCTTTCCCCCCAGCGCCGGCATGGCGGCAGGCGAGAACGTCTGGTTCGCTGCGATGGGCTTTCTGCTGACCGGCGTCGGCCTGCCCCTGCTGACCGTCATTGCCCTGGCGCGGGTAGGCGGTGGCATGGATCGCCTGACCTCGCCTCTGGGCAAGGTGGCGGGGCTTCTGCTGGCCATCGCCGTGTACCTGGCCATAGGGCCCCTGTTCGCGACGCCGCGCACCACCGTCGTCTCTTTCGAAATGGGAATTGCCCCCTTTACCGGTGACAACCCCGCCGCGTTGGCCCTCTATTCGGTGGTTTATTTCGCCTTCGCGTTGTTCCTCGCTCTCAACCCCGGGCGGCTGGTGGACAACATCGGCAAGTTCATCACTCCCGTGCTGCTGTCTGCGCTTTTGGTCCTGGGGGCTGCCGCACTGTTCGTGCCAGCAGGCGAGATCGGTGGCAGCAACAGCGCCTACGCCAAGGCCCCCTTCGTCGAAGGCTTCCTGCAGGGTTACCTGACCATGGATACCCTGGGCGCATTGGTATTCGGCATCGTGATCGCCACGGCGATCCACGACCGTGGCATCACCGAACCGCGCCTCGTCACCCGTTACTCGGTGATTGCCGGCAGCATCGCTGCAATCGGCCTTTCCCTGGTCTACCTCACGCTGTTCTACCTCGGTGCTACCAGCCAGGGCATTGCCGGTGAGGCGCAGAACGGTGTTCAGATCCTCACGGCCTATGTGCAGCACACCTTCGGGACCGCCGGTAGCCTGCTGCTGGCGCTGGTCATCACCCTGGCGTGCCTCACCACGGCCGTTGGCCTGCTTACGGCCTGTGGCGAGTTCTTCAGCGGCTTCCTGCCGTTCTCCTACCGCACGGTGGTCATCATCCTGGGCGTCTTCAGTTTGGTCGTTGCTAACCAAGGCCTGACGGAACTGATCCGCCTCTCGGTGCCTGTCCTCGTAGGGCTTTATCCCCTGGCCATCGTGCTGGTTGCTCTGAGCCTGGCGTCGAGCCTGTGGGTCGACGCCCGTCGTGTCTTCATCCCCACCATGGCCGTCGCCCTGGTGTTCGGTGTGCTGGATGGCATCGGTGCGGCCGGCTTCAAGAGCTGGATACCTGGTTTCGTCGCGCAACTGCCGCTCGCAGATCAGAGCCTTGGCTGGTTGCTGCCGGTGCTGGCAGTCCTGGTGGTCGCCGCTGTGCTGGATCGACTGCTGGGGGCCAAGGCACCGCAAGTCGCCTGAGGTTCGTAGCCAAAAGACCGCCCACCGGGCGGTCTTTTCGTTTCCGGGGGCTTCAGAGCTTTCCCTCACAACCTCGCAATGAGGTGCGCTCGAAGCGCTCCGGCAGCCAGTTGGTGCGTTTCAGGGGCGGGCTCTCGAGTCCCTGGCGGGTGTCTCGCTCGTTACTGCCCTGTCGGGCAATCTCTTGGCGCGTCTCCAGGTTCTGGGCCACCGCGTCTGCCGAGCCGTGGGCATGGCCGAGCAACGTAAAGCCGTTGGTCATCAATGCCAGTGCCGCCAGTGTGAGCAGGCGGCGCCTTGAGCGGTGCTGTTTCATGGCCACCTCAGCTGCGCCTTGCCGGGTTCGACAGGGGATGCGGATCGCTCAGCAACCGAGTTGGAACGGCCTGTGCCAGGCGTTCTCCCCAGCCATCAACGGTCGCGCGTGGCTGAAGCTGCCGCTCAGCACCAGGACGATGGTCACCACGATGGTGTAGAGGCCCAGGCTGGCCAGCGCGCCATTACGTGCGTAAGTGAGCGGGGAGGGTGCGATCCGTCATCGGGTGGGGTGCCCCAGAGTCGATAATGCGGATTCGATGGAAAAACGCTCCCTGAGCATTTCAACTATCGATATGGCCGATATCACTGCCGCGAGTGTCAAATTTTATTGACGATGCTGGCGCAGTCTCATGCCTGCTCCGTCGTGTCAGGTTGCAATTTCCTTCCTGTATTTCAGGCACTTCGGCAGCACGAGCAGGCCGGGTGAAGCGGCGCTATTTCAAAGCTCGGAGGCTTGTGTTAAATAAATCGCACACAAAGGTGCCTTACCCAAGCTTCAGGACAATTTCATGCCCCTACGCATCTGCATTCTGGAAACCGACATCCTTCGCCCCGAACTCGTCGACGAGTACAAGGGCTACGGCAAGATGTTCGAACAGCTCTTTGCCAAGCAGCCCATCGATGCCGAGTTCCTCACCTACAACGTGGTGGAAGGCCACTACCCGGCCGCCGGCGAACGCTTCGATGCCTACCTGGTCACCGGCAGCAAGGCCGACTCCTTCGGCGACGATCCCTGGATCCAGACCCTGCGCACTTACCTGCTGGAGCGTTACAAGGCCGGTGACAAGCTGCTCGGCATCTGCTTCGGCCACCAGTTGCTGGCCCTGCTGCTGGGCGGCAAGACCGAGCGCGCCACCCAGGGCTGGGGCGTGGGTACCCATGCCTATCGCGTCGAGAAACAGCCGGAGTGGATGAGCCCGGCGCTGGACGAGCTGACCCTGCTGATCAGCCATCAGGATCAGGTCACCCGTCTGCCCGAGAACGCCACCCTCATCGCCTCCAGCGAGTTCTGCCCCAATGCTGCCTATGCCATTGGCGAGCAGGTGCTGTGCTTCCAGGGCCACCCGGAGTTTGTCCACGACTACTCCCGAGCCTTGCTCAACATCCGTCAGCAGGCGTTGGGCGAGCAGGTGTATGGCCAGGGCATCGCCAGCCTCGAGCGCGACCACCAGGGCACGGCAGTGGCCGAGTGGATGATGCGCTTCGTGGCCCACGGCCGCAGCGTCGCCTGATCCTCTTTTCGCGCACGCTCACGAACCGATGCCCGCACCAGCGGGCATCGGTTTTTTCATGCCTGGGAAAGGGCTAGAGCCAGCCGGAGCGCTTGAAGCTGGCGAACAGGGCCGTGCAGCCCGTGGCAATGAAGCCCAGCACGCCGAAGTAGCCGTAGTGCCAGGTCAGCTCCGGCATGTTCTGGAAGTTCATGCCGTAGATACCCACCACGGCGGTGGGGAAGGCCAGGATCGCCGCCCAGGCGGCGAACTTGCGCTGCACCACGCTCTGGCGCGAGGACTCCAGCAGCAAGCCGATCTCGATGGCGTGGTCCGCCATTTCCCGCAGGCCGGTGAGATCCTCCAGCAGGCGACTCACGTGGATGGCGATGTCGCGGAAGTAAGGGCGCATGTTCTTGTCGATGAAGGGGAAGTCCAGGCGCTGCAGCTCCTGGCAGATCTCCGTCAGCGGGCCGATGTAGCGGCGCAGGCGTAGCAGGTCGCGGCGCAGCCCCTGGATGTGCACCACGTCGGCCTGGGTCAGCGGGCATTCCAGCACCCGCAGCTCCAGCGCTTCCAGGTCAGCGTGGTAGGTGTCGATCAGCGGCCGGTAGTTCTCGATCACGAAGGCCAGCAGCGCGTAGAGCACGAAGTCCTCGCCGTGTTCCAACAGCAGCGGGCGGGCCTCGCAGCGCTGACGGACCTGGGAGTAGGGGGCCGACTCGCCGTAGCGCGCGCTGATCACATAGCCGTTGCCGGCGAACAGTTGGGTTTCGATGAACACCAGCTGGCCGTTCTCCTTCACGGGGGAATAGAGCACCAGGAACAGCGCATCACCGAAGGTTTCCAGCTTGGGGCGGGTGTGACGCTGCAGGGCGTCTTCCAGCGCCAGCTCGTGCAGGCCGAACTGGCGCTGGAGCGTGGTCAGTTCCTCGGGGCCTGGGTCATGCAGGCCGATCCAGACGAAGTGGCCGGGCTTTCTCGCCCATTCGAGCCCCTCGTCGAGGCTGATATTGGCAACGCGCTTGCCCTTGAAGTAGACAGCGGCTGCGACCACATGACCCATGTAAGTGTTCCCTGTGCGGCTGGAGAGTGGGGCGAGCTTAACCCGCCCGGCGCGCCAGTGGGGCCGCCACCTTGCCCGGGGCTGCGTGGGAGCAGCTCAGAGGGTGGCCAACTCGCGATCCATACCCTCGATGCAGTCGAGCATGCGCTGGCGGCATTCCTCCATCAGGGCCGGCATGTCGTCCAGGGTCAGGCCGGCCGTGGGGATGGCCGGCAGGGCGCGGATCAGCACTCGGCCACTGTTCCAGCGGTTCAGCCGCAAGTGGCGGACGTAGTTGCTGACGCACACCGGAATGATCGGCACCCCTGCGTTGATGGCCATCTGGAAGGCCCCGCGCTTGAACGGCAACAGGCGCTCGCCCTGATTGCGGGTGCCTTCGGGGAACACCCAGATGGAGGTGTCGCGATTGCGCAGCGTCTCAGTGGTGGTGATCATCGCGTCGCGGGCGCGGCGTGCGTTACCGCGGTCGATCAGCACATTGCCGGCCAGCCAGTAGAGCTGACCGAAGAAGGGAATCCACCTCAGGCTCTTCTTGCCGATGCTGACAGTGCGCGGCGGCACCACACGGCCCAGCACGTACAGGTCGTAGTTGGACTGGTGGTTGGCGATGATCACGCAGGGATGGTCCCGGGTCAGCGTGCTGACCTCGGCCTTGAGCTTCAGGCGCATGATGCACAGACCCGGCAGCCCGTAGAGACGGGCGCACAGGCGGCTGTTGTCCGGGTTGAACGGGCGGCACAGGCCCAGCAGCAGACCGGCGATGCCGGCGATGATGAAATGCACGCCCATCAGGACCATGCGCAGGAGAAAAAGCATCGGGCTCGCTCGATCAGGTAAAAGGCGCGCAGTGTACGGGTGTGCACTTTTGCCTGCAATCGCAGGTCATCAGCGCTGTTCCGCTCGCGCTGCTATCGGCTTCCCCGTGGCACGCTCGCTGTAGCGCTGCACCAACCGATCGACTGTCCCGTTGCTGATGATCGTTTCCAACGCAACATTGAAGCGTCCGATGAAATCAGCCCTGTACGGGTAAGCTTCCGTCTTCATTCTGGTATAGCCCAGATGACCATGTTCCTTGGAAAGGGTAGGCCCCTCGGTTATTTGCGAAGCCTCCTTTTCCTTGAGCACGCCGTCCCTGACCATGCCTTGCAGTTCCCAGAGAATCGATAGGCGATCGTTGATGTACACGTCCGTGCGCTTGTGTAGCAGCTTCATCAGGTTGGTGCGGTTGTCGCGGGCATAGGACTGATCGATTTCACCTGCCTCAACCATCTCGCGATAGCGGACACTGTCCACGGTCACGAAGCCACTGTTCAGCCCGACCCTCAGCCCCGCGTATGCAGCGGGAAAGTTCTCGAAGTTGCGCTTGCCCGCCAGACCCGGGCGGATGAAGACCGCCAGCCGCTCCTCGAGAATCGGGCTGGAGTACTCCATCCATGGGCGCTCCTCGGGCCGGTAGTAGGGAGGGTAGAGGGCGAAGGCGCTGCCTTTGGCGATCTCTGCCAACCCTCTGGGCCAGGGCACCGGTCGAATTTCGACGTGGTAGCCCGGCATCAGCAGGAACGCGCTGCGCAGGATATCGGTATACAGCCCTTTGGCCTCGCCGTTCTCTTCGTAGCTGTAGGGCGGGTATCCGGAGTCGCAGAGGATGGTGACCTTGATGGGGGCGGCCTCCGCGCGCCCCAGCAACAGGGCGCAGACGAAGGCGAGGCACGAGAGCATACGCATGGTGGCCTCCGGGGGTGTCGCGCCAGGCTCGGCGCGTGGTCAGATCCTGAAGCGGCTGAGCAGGCGATCCTGCTGGCCGACCTGGTCCACCATCACCGCGCATTGGCGCACCTGCTGCTCGGCGCCGCCGGCCACCTCGTGGCTGATGTCGCGGATATTGGTGGTGTTGCGGTTGATTTCTTCCGTGGTGGCGCTCTGTTCCTCAGCCGCCGTGGCGATCTGCAGATTCATGTCGTTGATGCGGTTGATGGCCTCGCGGATGCGCCCGAGCATTTTGTTGGCGGCGCCGGCATCCTCTGCTGTGCGGCTCGCGGTATCGCGACTCTGCTGCATGCGTTGCTCGGCCTGGCGCACGCCGGTCTGCAACTGATCGATCATCTGGCGGATTTCCTGGGTCGACTGCTGGGTGCGGGAGGCCAGGGAGCGCACCTCGTCCGCCACCACCGCGAAGCCTCGCCCGGATTCGCCCGCCCGCGCGGCCTCAATGGCGGCGTTGAGGGCCAGCAGGTTGGTCTGGTCGGCGATGCTGGTGATCACCGAAAGAATCGACTCGATGTTCTGGCTCAGCTTGGCCAGCTCGTTGATCGCCTGGCCGGTGTCCTCCATCTCGTCAGCCAACTGCTTGATGGCCTGGGTCGAGTGAGAGACCACCCCCACGCCATTCTCGGTTTCCTCGTTGGCTGCCAGCGCCGCCTGTGCGGCAGCCTGGGCATTGCGTGCTACTTCCTCGGCGGTGGAGGCCATTTCCTGCATGGCGGTGGCCAACTGGTCCAACTCCTGCAATTGCACCTGCAGGCGGTTGGCGGCCTGTTCGGCTTCGTGGGAGGTGAGCTGGGTACTGCCGCGCACCTGGCGGGAGCTGCTCATCACGTCGGCGATCAGTGTCTGCAGGTTCTGCAGGAAGCCATTGAACTCGCGGGACAGCACGGAAATCTCGTCATTGCCCTCAGCCGGCAGGCGTCGGGTCAAATCGCCCTCACCGCTGTTGATCTCGCGCAGCGAGTCGGCCAGCCCATCCAGCGGGCGCAGCAGGTTCTTCACCAGCAGGCTGAGTACCACCAGGCTTATCACCACCCCCAGCACGGTGCCGATCACCGCCCGCCAGCTCAGGGCATTGGCCTCTGCCATTACCTTGTCCTGGTCCAGGACCACGCCGATGTACCAGTCCATCCCCTTGAGGTTGGGCAGCGGTGTGAACGAGACGAGCAACTTCCTGTCACCGGCTTCCACCTCCTGCAGTTCCTTGCGCAACGCCGGGCTCTTGCCGTCGAACAGTTCGCTGTAGGACTTGCCGTTCAGCTTGGTGTCCGGGTGGGAAATGATGTTGCCGTTGCGGCTCAGCAGAAAGGCATAGCCGGCGCCGTTGAAATCCAGGGTGTTGACGGCATCGGCCACGCTCTTCAGCCGGATGTCACCGCCCATTACGCCGAGGAACTTGCCGGCATCGGTGATGCGCGTCACGGCGGAGATGAGGATCTCTCCTGTGGTGGAGTCGGTGTAGGGCTCGGTGAGCACGGCCTGGCTGCCGCTCTTGCCGACTGCGTACCAGGGGCGCTGGCGACCGTCCCAGTCTGGCTTGGGCTGCCAGGATGCATCGTTCTTGATCGGCTTGCCGTCTGCCTCCAGCGCACCGAACACCAGAATGAATTCGTTGCGCAGCATGGGCGAGTCGAATACCCGTTGGGTCTGCTCGGGGCTGTACTGGCTGTCGATGTTCTGCGCCATCAGATCCATCAGGCGGAGTTTGGCATTGAGCCAGTTCTCGATCTGCCTGGCCAATGCGTTGCTGCTTTCGGAGAGGCTGGATTCAGTCTGGGAGCGGAGCGTCTCGCGGACCTGGCTCACCTGGGAAAGGGACAGCAGCGCTGTGGTCAGGAACAGCACGGCGGCTGCGGAAAGGCTGACCTTGTGGACGATTCTCATTCGGGACTCCCCAAGCGGATGAAAGGCTGGCGGCTACCGTCCCTGACTGCCCCACGTATTAAAAGTAATACAGCTTTTCCAACTGCACCCATCAGCGTGCCATCACCCGTCGGAAAATGAGCGGTGCTCCGCCGCCGCCCCCGCTCCATTTCGGCGAGCTTTCCCCGTCGGCATGAAAAAGCCCGGCGCAGGGCCGGGCTTCGGGGGGGGGGGGCGGGGCGAGGGGTTAGCCCAGGTGCTGCTTGTCCATTTCAATGGCCTGGTCGAGGGTCTCCAGCAGCGCCTTGCGCACCTTCAGCTTGGTGTTGCGGTGGGCGGTCATGTTGATCTTCTTCAGTTGCTGCGCGGCCGCCAGGGCGGTCGGCAGCAAGGCTTCGGCGGGGACCACCTTGTCGAGGAAGCCAGCGTCCAGCGCGCCCTGCGGGTCGAACATCTCGCCGTTGATCACCGAGCGATGGAAGGCCGATTTACGCAGACGGTCGCGGGCCAGCTCAATGCCCACATGGTGCATGGTCATGCCAATCTGCACCTCGTTCAGCCCGATATTGAAAGGACCCTCGACACCGATGCGGTAGTCCGCCGATAGCAGCAGGAAGGCACCCTTGGCCACGGCATGGCCGGGGCAGGCCACGATGATGGGGTAGGGGTGAGCCAGCATGCGGCGTGCCAGGGTGGAACCGGCGGCAACCAGGTTCACCGCGTTCTGCGGGCCGGAGGTCATCACCTTCAGGTCGTAGCCGCCGGAAAGGATGCCCGGCTGGCCGGTGAGGATGACGATGGCGCGGTCCTGCTCAGCGCGGTCCAGCGCGGCATTGAAGGCGGCGATCACATCCGGGGAAATGGCATTCACCTTGCCGTTGGAGAGGGTCAGGGTGGCGATGCCGTCTTCGAGTTGGTAGGAGATCAGCTCACTCATGGCGGGAGTCCTTGTTGTGGAATGCGGCAGACGTTACCCACGGGCAGTGGGCAGGTAAAGCGCTTTGGCTGACTGGCAAGTCAGCCACCATGCGGGCTTCAGCGCATCCGCGAGGTTTTCTATCAGGGCGATACCCAAGACCAATTGGCCCCTGGCGCGCCCCTTCCCTAGGGTGCCAGCGTTCCCCATTCCAGGAGGTCCCATGGACAAGTGGATCAATCGCGCTGCCATCATTCTCGCGCTCGTCCTGCTCGGTGGTTCCGTGCTGCTCGCCCAGAGCGCCACCCTGAAAAGCCCCTTGGGCGTGCTGCTGCTGTTCGTGCTCGGCGTTGTGGTCTCGTTCGGCTTCGTGTTCTTCGGCAGCCTCAAATTCGATGACGCCCCGCCCCGTGCTGATGCCGAATCCGGACGTCGGCCATAAGCGCATGAAAATTCTCAAAAAAATATTTGCATTCCGGAAAACACTCCACTAAATTAGCGCACCTCGACGGGGCCAACGCCTCAGCGAGATCCCGGTGAGGTGTCCGAGCGGTTGAAGGAGCACGCCTGGAAAGTGTGTATACGGGAAACCGTATCGAGGGTTCGAATCCCTCCCTCACCGCCACTTTCCGATACAAGCAAACCCCTGATATTCCTAGTGAAGTCAGGGGTTTTTGCTTTTTGGCGTGCGCACCGTATTTGCCGGGCTTCACCTGCATAGCCCGGCCTTCTCGTCCATTCCAGGTCGGCGCTCTGCTGTTCCGTCCATCCCAGTGCTTACTGTCCCTGTGCTCCCGACCCCTTTGCTGCGAGCATGCGTGCCCCGATCCAGTCTTGTGAGTAGGACCATGCAAGACCTGTCTGCCCAGTTCCCCGAGTTCCTGCTGCCTCGCTGCACGCTGCGACGGATTCATCCTCGTGACGTCGGGGCGATCTTCGCCGGGTTGTCCCACCCCCAGGTGATCGCCCACTACGGCGTGTCCTACGACAGCCTGGAGGCGACGGACGAGCAGATGCGCTGGTACGACTCGCTCCTTGAGGAGCGCCAGGGCATCTGGTGGGGCATCGCCTTGCCGGGGCGGGACGAATTGGTGGGCGCCTGCGGTTTCAATGACTGGTCCCACGCCGACCGCAGCCTCGACATCGGTTACTGGCTGATGCCGGAGCACTGGGGCCAGGGCCTGATGCAAGCCTGCCTGCCGACCATCCTCCGCTTCGCCCTCGTCACCCTCGGCGTGCACCGCATCCACGCCGACGTCGAGCCCGAGAACCCCGCCAGCGCCCGTTTGCTGGAGTGGCTCGGCTTCGTGCTCGAGGGGACCTTGCGGGACGTGGAGTGCAAGGACGGTCGTTTTCTCAGCCTGCACCAGTACAGCCTGCTCGCCACCGACCCTGCGGGGCGTGTACTGCTGGATTCATCGCGCGGCCACTGACACTCAGCGGGGCATGACGCCTCCACAAGGCTGGCCAGTCCTGCGCCCAGCAGCAGCCATGGGCGAAGCTGGGGATCTCCATTACCTGCGACAGCTTCCCGGTGGGGCTGCTCGCCCGCAAGCGTTGTGCCGGTTCGGCGGGGCCGATCAGGTGGACCTGGTGTAGCGCCCGCAGTTCGGTGCGGTGTGCCGCGCCGGGGTTTCCGAGGCGGTGGGACACAGTCGCCGCGCATAGCGACGGCACCCGTCACGCTATGCCAACCGGCTCACGCTTGGCAGCAGGCCGGTATCCGTACCAGTGGGAGAGTGCTCCCGGCTGGAACCGGGAGCGGAGGGGGTCAGAGCGGTTGGATGGTGCCGAGGCGGTCGTTGATGATGTAGGTGCGGTTGGCGCTGTCGACCACGGTGATCTCGGCGCCAGCCACGCCATCGCGATCCGCCACCGCGTAGATGGCGTAGGTGCCCGATACCGGATAGTCCTTGGCCTGCCCGGTGCGCTGATGCACCACGCGCACCTTGCCTGGCAGCACCAGGATGACTTCCTGGCCAGGCTGCCCATCGGTGTCGGCGAATGCGCCGTGGACGCTCCAGTTGGAGCCGGTACCGCCGGCATAGGTGCTCAGCACGGCACCTTGCACACCGCCACTGACGACCAGCAGGTTGCTGGAGGAACGCGCCACCAGCTCGTTGCCGACCACGCCATTCAGGTCTGCCGCGCCGATCACGCTGGTCATCCCGTCGGTGGGGAACTCGCGACCGCTCTGCAGGTTGTAGTCGTACAAGCGCAGGCTGTTGCCGGCGGTGTAAGCGAGGGTGGCGTACGGCATGCCCGCCAGGGTGTAGGCGCCCTGGTACTGCCAGGTGCCGCTGATGCCATCGGTGACAGCGCGTTGGGTGCGGTGGGTGTCGGAGATGAGCACCAGAGCATTGCCGGTGCGGACGATCACCTCCTGGCCCGGCGTCCCGTCCAGTTGCGCGGTGCCGGCCACGTCGAACAGCACGTTGCCCAGGGTGTAGCGGTTCTGGGTGTTGTTCGGGTGGTTGATGATCACCACGTCCGGGCCGGCCTTGACGATCAGTTCGGCTCCGGGCTGGTTATCGGTGTTGGCTGCTGCCGCAAGGTTCCAGGTGACGTTGCCGAAGCTGTAGCTGCGCTCCAGGGCGCCACTGGCATTGCGCACTTCCAGCACACCGGTGCCCCGGTACACATTCTCCAGGGTGCCGTCGCCATTGAGGTCCCAGCGGCCAAGCAGTTCTGCTGCACAGGCGTGGCCAATCAGTGCCTGGCTGCCCACCAGCCCGAGTCCCGCCAGCAGTCGTTTTGCATGTGTATTCATCGTTCGTTCCTTGTCCTTGATGATTCGGTCAGCTTCTGCTGACCGGCCACCAGCGAAGCACAGGCCGATGCTCTGCGAAATGCTGGCCCTCCGATTTCGCCAACTGGGACGCAGTCGAAAGTGTCGCAGGGCTCAAGACCGCACACTCCAGGCCCGGACCCGCTCATAAGGACATGCATGAAACCGCTCTTCGCCCTCGCTCTTTTGCTGGCGTGCGCCGCCGCCCAGGCCAGCCCCCAACCCTTGCCCGTCGACAGCCAGTGGAACGGCCAGACCCACGCCCAGCGCGCCGCTGCCTGGTGGCAGTGGGCGGTGGCTCAGCCTGCACACCTGGACCCGCTGCGCGATACCACCGGTGCCCATTGTGCCCAGGGCCAGCAGGGGGACCCGTTCTTTCTCGCCGGTGGCTACGGCTCCAGCCATATCCAGCGCACCTGCGACGTGCCGGCCGGCAAGCACCTGTTCTTCCCGGTGATCAACATGGTCTTCTGGCGCGCGCGCCCGGATATGCCGCTGAGCTGCGAGCAGGTACGCCAGGGCGCGGCGTTGAACAACGACACGGCACTGGAGCTGTTCGTCGAGCTGGACGGCCAGCCGCTGGATAACCCAGCCCAGTACCGCGTGGCCACCCAGGACTGCTTCGACCTCTACGCGCGCTTGCCGGCCGACGCACCGAAGCGTTTCGGTTACCCGGCAGCCACCGATGGCTATTGGATTCTCCTGCCGCCTTTGCCAGCAGGTAGCCACAGCCTCAAGTTCGGCGGGCGCTACAACCGTTCTGGTGCTGCCTATGGCAAGACGGTCCAGGACATCGAGTACCGCCTGGAGGTACGCTGAGCCGCCCAAGCGGGAAGCGGTCGGGATGCCGCCCGTCGTCCGACCGGTGGCTTCCATCCATACTCCCCGGCAGAGCTGCGCGCTGGGCGCTACCCTGAACACCGATGCAGTCGATCGTTGTGTACAAGCCAAGCCGTGGCCGGTCCCTCGTGGCCCGGCCACACCCGGAGCCCGCGTCCGTGGGCACGGGTGGGGCGGTGCCGCCAGGCGCCGCAGGTCGAGTCCCTCGACCCCAGCGTCACACTCATCCATCGCCAGAGAGGAGGTCTTGAACATGAGCACCACCTTCCACGATGACGTCAGCAGCAATGTCTTGCGCCGTATGAAAGAGGGCGGTTTCGATTTCGCCCGCGTTCACCCCATCGAGTTCTACGCCATCTTCCCCGATGAGGACCGGGCCCGGATGGCCGCACGCAACTTCCGTGGTGAATCGCTCAACGCCCAGGTCTCCCCACGGGATGACGGGGCCTGGCACCTGCAGGTGAGCAAGGTGATGTACGCCACCCACGCCGGCATCGGCGACTTCGAGCATGACCTGGAGGAACTGGTGGTTCCCCTGGGAGGAGTCCTCGACGGCTGGGGTGTCACCCAGGAGGTCCCGGCGCAGCCGCGCTGAGTCCTGTTTCCTTGCCCATGCCGGCCAACCTTCGGGTTGGCCGGTTTCGTTTTGGGGAGGCGGTGGGTCAGCGTTCGTCCCGACGGAACTGCCCCGGCGAAACCCCCTTCCAGCGCTTGAAGGCGTGGATGAAGTTGGACACCTCGCCATAGCCCAGGCGCTCGGCGATCTCCTCCAGGCGCAGGGCGGTGGAGCGCAGCAGTTCCTCGGCCAGGGTGCCCAGCACCTCGTCCTGCAACTGGCGGAAGCTGGTGCCCTCGGCGTCCAGGCGGCGCCTGAGGGTGCGCGAAGTCATGTGCAACTGGGCGGCCAGGCTTTCCATGTCCACCCGCTGGCCCGGTCGGCCCAGCAGCAGGTCGCGGATGCGGCTGGCGAAACCGTCGCGTTGGCGGCGGCGGTCCAGCAGGGCACGGCACTGGGCCTCGCAGTAGGCGGCCGCCTGGGGGTTGGCGCCGGGCAGGGGCAGGTCCAGCAGGGCGCGGTCGAAGGTGATGCAGTTGTGCGCCACGCCGAAGGTCGGCTCCACGCCCAGCAACGCACGCCAGGGTGTGATGTCAGCCGGAGCGGGGAGGGCGAAGCAGGCCCGGCGCACCGGCAGGCCGCCGCCGGCCAGGTCACGGTGCACGCTGAGCGCGCCGGATACGTCGCGTTCCAGCACGAAGCCGCGCAGGTCCTCCGGAAGTGACGAGGGAGTCAGGTGCAACTGCGCTTCGTCACCCACCTCGTCGAGGCGCAAGCCGTGGAAGGCGTAGGTCAGGTCCTGGTAGCGCAAGCCCAGCTCCACCGCGCGGCGATAGGTGCTGCTGCTGAGCAGCGCATAGCCCCAGATGCCATAGGTGTTCAGGCGGTAGCGCCGGCCGGCTTCCAGGCCGATGCCCGGACGATCCCCCAGCCCCCGGGCGATGTTGCGCAACAGGCTCAGCTCCTGGGCCGCGTTCACCTCCGAGCCGGGGTCACCCAGCAGTCGCCAGTCGAGCCCGGTGCCGGTCAGGCAGTGCTCCAGGCTCAGGCCGTGGTCGAGGCCGAACTGGATCATCAGCTGCACGCTGGTGGCGCTGCGGCGTTGGGAGGTGGGAGCGGGGCAGGTCATGGTGGGATCGACAGATTGTCCGGAATTCACAATCAGGTGTCCGACTATGCCATAACCCGAACCCGGTGGCGGAACTAGGATGCATGCAGCCTCGCGGACAGGACCTGCCGCGCGGTTCCAGCCAACGGGAGATAACAATGACCAACACTTCCCCGAGTGGCGCGCCCCTGCGCGTGCTCATCATTGGCGCCGGTTTCGGTGGTATCGGCCTGGCGATCCAGCTGTTGAAGGCGGGCATCCGTGATTTCCAGATCCTGGAAAAAGGCGATGACGTTGGCGGCACCTGGCGCGACAACAGCTACCCCGGCGCCGCCTGCGACGTGCCTTCACACCTCTACTCCTACTCCTTCGAGCCCAAGGCCGACTGGTCGCGCAAGTTCGCGCCCCAGGCCGAAATCTTCGCCTACCAGCGCCACTGCGCCGACAAGTACGGCCTGCGGCCCTATATCCGCTTCGGCTGCGAAGTGGCCGAGGCGACCTTCGACGAAGGCGACGGCACCTGGCAGGTGCGCAGTACCGCCGGCGAGCACTTCCGTGCCCGCGCCCTGGTGAGTGCCTGCGGCCAGCTCAACCGCCCGGCCTGGCCCAAGGTGCCGGGGCTGGAGCGCTTCCGAGGCGTGCTGTTCCACTCCGCCCGCTGGGACCACGGCTACCCCCTGGAAGGCAAGCGGGTGGGGGTGATCGGCACCGGTGCCAGTGCCATCCAGTTCGTCCCGCAGATCGCCCCCAAGGTCGCCCGCCTGAGCCTGTTCCAGCGCTCGGCGGCCTACGTGATCCACAAGCCCGACCGTGCCTACCGGCCCTGGGAGCTGGCGCTGATGCGTCGCCTGCCGGCGCTGCAGAAGGTCGACCGGCTGCTCAAGTACGTGCAGCACGAGTCACGGGTACTGGCCTTTTCGGTGTTCCCACCGCTGATGAAGCTGATGCGGGCGCGCTTCCACCGGCACCTCGCACGCGGCATCGCCGACCCCGTGCTGCGCCAGCGCCTGGTGCCGGACTATCCCCTGGGCTGCAAGCGCATCCTCATCTCCAACGACTTCTACCCAGCGCTGAATCGCGACAACGTCGAGGTGGTGGACTGTGGCATCAGTGAAGTCACCGAGGATGCCGTGATCACCCGTGACGGCCGGCGCATCGAGGTGGACGCCATCATCCTCGGCACCGGCTTCACCGCCACCGACTTCCTTGCCCCGATGACCCTGCGCGGGCGTGGCGGGCGCGACCTCAACGAAGCCTGGCGCGACGGCGCCGAAGCCTTTCTCGGCATCAGCGTCAGCGGCTTCCCCAACCTGTTCATGCTCTACGGGCCGAACACCAACCTCGGGCACAACTCCATTCTCTACATGCTGGAAAGCCAGTTCCGCTATGTGCTCGACGGCATCCGCGCCCTCGATGGCCTGCGCTACCTGGACCTCAAGCCCGACGTGCAGCACCGCTTCAACCAGCGGCTGCAGCAGGCCGTGCGCCACACCGTGTGGGAGCAGGGTTGCCAGAGCTGGTACAAGACCGCCGACGGGCGCAACACCAACAACTGGCCCGGTTTCACCTTTACTTACCGCCGGCAGACCCGCCGCCTGGAGCTGGAGCACTATGATTGCGTCCGTTGAGTTCACCGCCCCCGAGCCCGGTCAGGCAGCCCTGCGCGGCGTCCTGCGGGGTGCCCTGGCGCTGCTGTTCCGCGGGCTGATGCGACCGCCGCTGCCGGTCCCGCTGCAGCGCGCCATTCTGCGCGGGCTCACCGCCAGCACCCTGGCGCCCCGGGGCGTCACCCGCGAGGCGGCGCAGCTCGCCGGCCGACCCTGCGAATGGCACCGCCCACCGGGCGGTGGTGGTGATGCCGTGCTGCTGTACCTGCACGGTGGCGCCTTCATCACCGGCTCGCCCGCCACCCACCGTGCCATCGCCGGCAACCTGGCCAAGCGCGCCGGAATCGACGTCTGCGCGCTGGATTACCGCCTGGCACCGGAATACCCGTTCCCCGCCGGCCGGGACGACGCCGTGGCGGCCTACCAGGCCCTGTTGGAGAGTGGCCATGCCGCCTCGCGCATCCTCATCGGCGGCGACTCCGCGGGCGGCAACCTCGCCCTGGTCACCGCCCTGCGCCTGCGCCAGCTCGGCCTGCCGGCGCCGGCCGCGCTGGTGTGCTACTCGCCGGTCACCGACCTCAGCGGCAGCGCCCTGCATCAGCCACCGGCCGGCGACCCGCTGATCCACCCGAAGTGGATGGAGCTGGCCGCCGACCTCTATTGCCCGCCGGGCATGGACCGCCGTGACCCCGCCCTGTCGCCGCTGTTCGATGACCTCGGGCACCTGCCGCCGCTGCTGGTGCAGGTGGCCGAGGATGAACTGCTGCGCGACGACAGCCTGCGACTGGTGGCCAGGCTCCGCCAGGCCGGCGGCTGGGTTCGCCTGGAGCGCTACCCCGGTCTCTGGCATGTGTTCCAGGCCCACGCCGGCCTGCTGCGCAGCGCCGATGAAGCCCTGGCCAGCACCGCCGCGTTCGTCCGCCACTGGCTCGACCACCCGCAGGAGGGCTGAGATGACCACCCTCCTCATCACCGGCGCCGCCTCCGGCATCGGCGCCGCCACCGCCCGGCTGTTCCACGAGCGCGGCTGGCAGGTGGGCCTGCTGGACCGCGACGCCGAGGCCCTCGCCACCCAGGCCGCTGCCCTCGGCAACGTCTGGCACCGCTCGCTGGATGTGACCGACCTGGACGCCGTGCAGCAGGCCCTGGCCGACTTCTGCGGGCAGCACGGCGGGCAGCTACGCCTGCTGTTCAACTGTGCCGGCATCCTGCGCTTCGGCTACTTCGAGCAGATCGACGTCGCCGAGCATGCGCGCATCCTCGCCATCAACGTGCAGGGCATGGTGCAGATGACCCACGCCGCCTTTCCCTACCTCAAGGCCACGCCGGGCGCGCAGGTCATCAACATGGGCTCGGCGTCGGGGGTCTACGGCACACCGCACATGGCCAGCTACTCCGCCTCCAAGTTCGCCGTGCGCGGCTTCACCGAGGCGCTGGAGCTGGAGTGGCGGCGCCATGGCATCCGCGTCGGCGACCTGATGCCGCCGTTCGTGCGCACGCCCATGGTCAGCCGGCAGACCTTCGAGCCGCCGGCCCTGCGTCGCCTCGGCGTCAACCTCCAGGCCGAGGACGTGGCCGAAGCCTGCTGGCAACAGGCCCAGGGCGCGGCCGTGCATCGCCCCATCAGCGTCGCCTTCCGTTTGCTGTACCTGGCCGGGCAGCTCTCGCCGGCCTGGGTCAACCGCTGGGTCATGAAGGTGTTGAGCCGGGAGTGACGAATGGCCCGGCCGTGCCAGCTGGGGTAGGCTGGCCGGCCGCGCTCCGCGCCCGCAAGGATGCTGCCACGATGCCTTGGTTCGCCTACCTCTGCCTGTCCTGCTCCATGCTCCTGGTGGGGAGCAACATCGCCATCGGCAAGCTGGTGCTGGCCGAAGTCCCGGTGTTTCTGTTCGCCGGTCTGCGCTTTCTCATCGCCACCCTCGTGTTGCTGCCGGGCATGGGGCTGCACCGGGTGCGCCAGGGGCTGGACCGGCGCGCGGCGCGTGGGCTGTTCCTCCAGGCGTTCTTCGGCTGTTTCCTGTTCAGCCTCCTGATGCTCTACGGCGTGCAACACACCAGCGCCACCAGCGCCGGGATCATCACCAGCGCCACGCCCTGCGTCGTTGCGCTGCTGGGCTGGGTGTGGCTGCGCGAACCCATTGGCAGGCGGGTGGCGCTGGCCATCGCCCTGGCCGCAGGCGGCATTGCCGTACTGAACCTGCCGGACGGCCGACAGCAGGGGCTGGGGTCCCTCTTGGGCAACCTGCTGGTGCTGGGGGCCGTGTTCGCCGAGGCGATCTTCGCCATCTATTCCCGTCGGCTGTCGCTTTCCCTGCACCCCTGGGCCATGGCCTTCGGAGTCAACCTCGCCGGTCTCGTGCTGTTCCTGCCCCTCGCCGTGCCCGAGGCACTGACCCTGGACCTTCCGGCCGTATCCGCCGCCACCTGGGCGTGGCTGGTGTTCTACGCACTCAGCGCCAGCGTGCTGTCCTTCCTGCTCTGGTATCGCGGTGTGCGCGAGGTGGCAGCAGGCGTCGCCGGCCTCTTCACCGGGTTGATGCCGATCGGGGCGGCCATGGTCGGTATCAGTCTGCTGGGCGAAGGGTTGGAGACTGGTCGCCTGTTGGGCATGGGGCTGGTGCTGGTCGCCATCGCCCTGGGTGCCGGGCCGAGGAGGGTCTGACCAGCCCCTCGACCGCGCCGGGGGCTTTGCCTCAGACTCCGCCGACGGAGGCAACCCCATGACCGACATCCTGATTTTCACCCACGCTGATTTCTGTTCCCCCGGCCACCTGGCCACCGTGCTGGAGCGTGAAGGCATCGCCTACAGCGTCCTGCGTGCCGACCATGGCGAACTGGAAGGCATCGACCTCGACCGGCCCCGGGCCGTTGCGGTGATGGGCGGCCCGATGAGCGTCAACGACCCGCTGCCCTGGATCGACACCGAGCTAGCCGCCCTGCGCCATTTCATCGCCCGCGACATCCCCATCATTGGCCACTGCCTGGGCGGCCAGTTGCTGGCCCGTGCCCTGGGGGCCGCCGTGCACCGCATGCCCTACACCGAGATCGGCTGGCAGCCGCTGGAGCAGCGCGCCGATGCCCAGGGCAGCCCCTGGACGGCGCACCTGCCGGCGGAGTTCCCGGTCTACCAGTGGCACAGCGATACCTTCGACCTGCCCGAGGGCGCGCGCTGGCTGTTCGACAGCCCCTGGTGCCCCAACCAGGGCTTCTCCTGGGGCGACAAGATCCTCGCCCTGCAGGGCCACCCGGAAATGACCGAGGAGCTGGTGCGCCTCTGGCTCACCGACTGGGCTCACCTGCTGGACGAGACCCAGCCCAGCCAGCAACCCCGCCAGGTGATGCTGGATGACCTGCCCCGGCGCGTCGCCGAGCTCAACCAGGTGGCCGAAGGCTTCTACCGCCACTGGCTCGGCCTGGCCTTCCCCGAGCGTGCCTGACTCCCACGGGGCGGCTCGCCGCCCCGATCCCTGCGACAGGGTGGCGCAGCCACCTTCTGTCCTCTCCCCGGGCAGCCCGGTGGGCGTGACCTAGACTCCTTCCTGCCGCGCAAAATGACGGAACGCAGCGGCGATCCCCACCGTCCTAGCTTCAAGCCGCCGCCAAACGGGGCGCGGCGTCCCGATCCGCTCCCAGGGTTGCACTGCTGTGGTGCAGGGAATTTTCAGCCTGGTTGCAACTGCTTGATCGGGAAGGATTTTCGTCGCTGGCACGGCGCTTGCGACGGCTCGGTGGTCGGTAGCGACAAGGAGTCCGGCATGGCCCGCACCTTTTATGACGAGATGTACGACGCGAGCGGCAATTGCCGTCCGCACTACCGGGAGTTCGCCCGCTGGTTGGCCGAAACCCCCGAAGAACTGCTTGCCCAGCGGCGGCGCGAAGCCGACCTGCTGTTCCACCGGGCCGGTATCACCTTCACCCTCTACGGGGACGAGCAGGGCACTGAGCGCCTGATTCCCTTCGACACCATCCCCCGCGCCATCCCCATGAGCGAATGGCGCGTGGTCGAGCGGGGCTGCATCCAGCGCGTCAAGGCGCTGAACCTGTTCCTCGCCGACCTCTACCACGAGCAGCGCATCATCAAGGCCGGGATCATCCCCGCCGAGCAGGTGCTGGCCAACGAGGGCTACCAGATCGCCATGCAGGGCCTGGACCTGCACCGCGACATCTACGCCCACATCGCCGGGGTCGACCTGGTGCGCGACGGCGACGGCACCTACTACGTGCTGGAAGACAACCTGCGCACCCCCAGCGGCGTCAGCTACATGCTCGAAGACCGCAAGATGATGATGCGGCTGTTCCCCGAGCTGTTCGCCGCCCAGCGCGTCGCCCCCATCGACCACTACCCGAACCTGCTGCTGGAAACGCTCAAGAGCTCCAGCCCGCTGGACAACCCCAGCGTGGTGGTGCTGACCCCCGGCCGCTTCAACAGCGCCTACTTCGAGCACGCCTTCCTGGCGCGCGAGATGGGCGTCGAGCTGGTGGAGGGCGCCGACCTGTTCGTGCGTGACGACCGCGTGTTCATGCGCACCACTTCCGGCCCGCAGCCGGTGGACGTGATCTACCGTCGCCTGGACGACGCCTTCCTCGATCCCCTGGCCTTCAACCCCGAGTCCATGCTCGGCGTGCCCGGCCTGCTGGCGGCGTACCGCTCCGGCAACGTGGTGCTGGCCAACGCCATCGGCACCGGCGTCGCCGACGACAAGTCGGTGTACCCCTATGTCGGCGACATGATCCGCTTCTACCTCGACGAGGAACCCATCCTGCGCAACGTGCCCACCTGGCAATGCCGCAAACCGGAGGAGCTGTCCCACGTCCTCGCCCACCTGCCCGAGCTGGTGGTCAAGGAGACCCAGGGCTCCGGCGGCTACGGCATGCTCGTCGGGCCGGCCGCCACAGCGGCCGAGATCGAGGCCTTCCGCGAGCGCCTCAAGGCCCGTCCCGACGCCTACATCGCCCAGCCGACCCTGTGCCTGTCCACCTGCCCGACCTTCGTCGAGAAGGGCATCGCCCCGCGCCACATCGACCTGCGCCCCTTCGTGCTCTCCGGCCGTGAGACCCGGCTGGTGCCCGGCGGGCTGACCCGGGTGGCGCTGCGCGAGGGCTCCCTGGTGGTCAACTCGTCACAGGGTGGTGGTACCAAGGACACCTGGATCGTGGAGGACTGACCGTGCTGAGCCGTACCGCCTCCGACCTGTACTGGATGTCGCGCTACCTGGAGCGCGCCGAGAACCTCGCCCGCATGCTGGACGTCAGCTACTCGCTGTCGCTGATGCCCCAGGATGGCCGCGGCGACGGGCTGGAAGAACTGGCCATGCCGCTGCTGATCACCGGCACGCTGGATGCCTACCTGACCCGCCACGGGCAACTGCACGCCGAGCGCATGCTGCACTTCTTCGCCCTCGATGCCGACAACCCGGCCAGCATCTACGGCTGCCTGCGTGCCGCGCGGACCAACGCCCACGCCGTGCGCGGGCGCATCACCGCCGACATGTGGGAGAACATCAACGCCACCTGGCTGGAGATGCGCGGTATCGCCGCCGAAGGCCTCGGCCGTTACGGCATCAAGCGTTTCTGCGACTGGGTGAAGGAGCGTTCCCACCTGTTCCGGGGGGCCACCTTCGGCACCATCATGCGTCACGACGCCTACCGCTTCATTCGCCTGGGCACCTTCATCGAACGGGCCGACAACACCCTGCGCCTGCTCGATGCCCGCTACGAAATGCTCGGCGAGGACGCCGAGCAGGTCAGCGATACCTCCGCCCGGGGCTACTACCAGTGGAGTGCCCTGCTGCGGGCGCTGTCCTCCTTCGAGGCCTACAACGAGGTCTACCGGGGCTCCCCGGGCGCTCGCCAGGTCTCCGAACTGCTGCTGCTGCGCCCCGATGTGCCGCGCTCGCTGCGGGCCTGCATGGAGGAGCTGAACCTGATCCTCTCCGGGCTGCCCGGCGAGAACGGCCGCCCTGCCCAGCGCCTGGCCGCCGAGCTGGACGCCCGCCTGCGCTACACGAGCATCGACGAAATCCTCGGTGAGGGCCTGCACGGCTGGCTCACCGACTTCATCCTGCTGGTTCGCCAGCTGGCCAGAGCCATCCACAGTTCCTACCTGGAGGCCGTATGAAACTGTCCATCCGCCACGAAACCACCTATCGCTACGACGACCAGGTTCGCGCGAGCATCCAGTACCTGCGCCTGACCCCCCACGACAGCGAGCGACAGCACGTGCTGAGCTGGGAGCTGGACCTGCCACGCCCGGTGCGCGCGCAACTGGACCCATACGGCAACATCCTCCACGTGCTGACCCTGGACGAGCCCCATGAGGCCATCGTCATCGCCGCCCGTGGCCAGGTGGAGATCGACGAGAGCCGCGAAGCCGAGCACGATCCCCAGTCCGCGCTGCCGTTCCTGCGCAGCACCCGGCTGACCGCAGCGGACGAGGCCCTGCGTGCCTTCGCCCACCAGCGCTGCCCGGCCAACGCCGGGCGCGACGGGCTCATCACCCTGATGGAGGCCCTGCACGAACACATGCCCTACAAGGCCGGCGTCACCGCCGTCGACAGCACCGCAGCCGAAGCCTTCGCCGGGCGTGCCGGTGTCTGCCAGGACCACACCCACGCCTTCCTCGCCTGCGCCCGCACCCTCGGCGTACCGGCCCGCTTCGTCTCCGGTTACCTGTACCGCGATGGCGACAGCCAACTGGTCAGCCATGCCTGGGCGGAGGCCTGGCTGGAGGGGGCCTGGTACAGCTTCGACGTCACCAACCGGCTGTCCCGCCCCGAACGCCACCTGAAGCTGGCAGTGGGGCTGGACTACCTCGACGCTTGCCCCGTGCGCGGGATGCGCCGGGGTGGCGGGGAGCAGATGCACGCGCGGGTCGATCTCGATGCGCCGGCGCTGCTGATGGTCCAGGAGCAGCAGTAACGCGGTCCCCCGACGCTCCGCCGCACCCCGGCTTCTGACTGCCCGCCTGCCATCCGGCAGGCCACCCGCCGGGAATGCCGCCTGCACGCGGGCAGGGCGGGGCGCCTACAACAACAGGAGCCTGACATGACCTACTGCGTCGCCATGCACCTCGCCGATGGCCTGGTGTTCGTCTCCGATTCCCGCACCAACGCGGGCATCGACCACATCGCCACCTTCCGCAAGCTGTTCACCTTCGGCGTGCCGGGCGAGCGGCTGATCGTGCTGCAGAGCGCGGGCAACCTGGCCACCTCGCAGTCGGTGGTCAACCTGCTCAAGCAGCGCCTGGGCAGCACCCTGGTGAACCTCGACAGCGTGCCGACCCTGTACGACGCCACCGCCCTGGTGGCCGAGACCATCCGCGAAGTGGTGGCCCGGGACGGCGCACCGCTGGCGGGCAACACCGACCTGACCTGCTCCTTCCTCGTCGGCGGGCAGATCGCCGGCCAGCCACCGGCGCTGTACAGCATCTACCCCCAGGGCAACTTCATTCAGGCCACCGAAGACACCCCCTTCCTGCAACTGGGCGAGAGCAAGTACGGCAAGCCCATCCTCGACCGCAACCTCACCTACCGCACCGGCCTGGAAGAGGCCCTGCGCTGCGCCCTGGTGTCGTTCGACTCCACCATCCGCAGCAACCTCTCCGTCGGCATGCCGCTGGACCTCCTGGTCTATCACACCGACAGCCTCATCCACCCGGTGGGCTACCGCGTCACCGAAGACGACGAGTACTACCAGGGCATCCGCCGTGACTGGGCCGCCGGCCTGCACGAACTGCTCAGCCAACTGCCGCCGCCGCCGGCGGACTACAACGTCTGAGGCCTGGCCGAGCCAGTTGATTACGCTTCCGGCTCGAAGCGCATGCCCAGTGCCTCCCAGGCCTTCCAGTCCGGCGTGAAACCGTTCTGCCAAGCCACCGTGAATGGCATCAGCAGCGTTCTTTCCTCGCCGCAGTAATAACCGGCTTCGATCACGCCATTGCGTTGCACTGCCAGCGGGTAGGCGTTCCCGGTTGGCCGGTCGGGAAGGCGCCAGTGGGCTGCCACACTGGCGCACGCCTGCTTGAAGCGAGCATGGGCAAGGCGTTGCACCACTCCTGGCAACTGGTGGTAGTCGCAGCTCTGCTTGTGTTCCTCGCTGCGTTGGACAAAGGCCTTGTAACCGACCTGGTTGCGATTGCCCGCCAGTGCCTCCAGGTCCTCACGGGAGAGCACGTGGAAGCGGGTTTCTCCCAGGTCCAGCTTTCCGCCACTTTCCTGGGGCGCTCCATCGAGCTCGGCCAGGATGTAGAGGTTGGCCTGGAAGGCCTTGCGCGAAAGGTTCCTGCCCGTCAGCCAGTTCCAGCATTGGGTCTTCTTCAGACTCCAGCGCCGGGTGGCGGTGTTCTTGCTCTTGATCTCCACGGTCAGGCCCCAGGTCAGCTGCAGGTCGGTGACGTCGCCTGCATGCTGGAACTCGAACGAGCGGCGCAAGCTGCGGATCAGATTGCCCTGGTAGGGGTCGTCCTGGGTGAAGCGCCGGACCTGTGGGCCTGCGATGTGCTCGGCATGGTCGATGAGGTGCTGGCAGACCAGGTACTCGACAAGCAGGCCCCGCAGCATCGGGTCCTGGGCGTCGGAGAAGGCCCATTGCCAGAATTGCGTAGCGCTGCGCTGGGTGTCGTGGGCGGCGAAGCTGAAGAGGTTTTCGGGGTAGATACGGCTCATTGCAGGTCCTTTGCGGGGGAAAGGAGCTGATGATGGAGCGTGCACAAGGACAAGAGAAGTGGCGTTCTCCGTATGAGGGGGAGGGGGGCAGGGCGCGGGCTGATGTCCCTGAGCCTGCTGCTGGGCGTGATGCCCAGTTGGCTGCTGTGGAAGGTACCGGTGCTGCACCGTTCGCTGCGCCGCGAGCCGGCGTCAGGGCTTGTCGCGGGGGCTCGGGGGCAACTCGCACTGGCCGGCGCAGCGCCTGCTGCCATCCGGGTGGGGCAGCCAGGCCAGGTGCGGACGAAGGCGGCGGAACAGGCTGTAGCCCAGGCGGAACAGCGGCCGCAGGGGGCGCCAGGCCAGCGGTGCGGCCCAGCGGTGCAGGCCGGCGGCACGCCAGCTCCAGAGCGTGGCGTCAACGCCGGTGTACCACTGCCCTGAGGCGCTGCGGGCGTGCAGGCGATCCCCCAGTTCCTGGCGGCTGCGGCCGGCACCCTGTTCGTCGAAATCGACGGCGCTGATGTCTTCCAGGCGCAACCGGGCCGGGTCGGCGTGGCGCGCCAGCCACTGGGCCTCGCGGGCGCAGAGCGGGCAGGCGAGGTCGACGTAGAGGGTCAGCGGCAGGTCTGGCGTATTCATGGCATGGCTCGTGGGGGGATGGAGGCGACTCTGCACCGGCGCACGGGCCACGGCAAGCGCGACCCAGCGCGGCAGGCTCAGTCTGTGAAGGTCACCGAGAACTGCGCAACGGCGTCCACCACCCGGTGGGACTCGCTGCGGATTTCGCGGATCACTTCGCCGGCCTGGTTGGCAAGCTCGACCCCTTCCCGGGCGCGGTCCTGGGTGGTGCTCATGCTGCTCACGGCGCTGCGGGCGAGGTTCTGGTTCTGCTGCACCACGCCGTTGATCTGGAGGGTCGCCTGGCTGGTGCGGGAGGCGAGCTGACGCACCTCGTCGGCCACCACGGCGAAGCCACGGCTCTGCTCACCGGCGCGGGCGGCTTCGATGGCGGCGTTGAGGGCCAGCAGGTTGGTCTGGTCGGCGATGCCGCGAATGACCTGGACGATGCTGGTGATCTGCTCGGACTGCTTGTTCAGCCCCTCGATCTGGTCGGCGACCGTCCCCAGGTTGGTGGCGATCTCGGTGACCACGTCGACGGTGCGGGCCACGGTCTGGGTGCTCTGGGCGGCGGTGACGTCGGTCTCCATGGCGATGTCGTGGGCCAGTTGGGCGGCGGCGGCCTCGGCGTCGCGGCGCCCCACCTGGGCGGTGATGTCGCTGGCGAACTTGACCACGCCATAGAGGCGCCCGTTGGCGTCGTACAGGGGGTTGTAGGTGGCGCGCAGCCAGACCACGCGGCCGTCACGGGTGACACGGCGGTAACGGTCGGAGAGGAATTCGCCCTGGTTGAGCCGGGCCCAGAACTGTCGGTACTCATCGCTGCGGCTGTCTTCGGCGACGCAGGACAGGCGGTGGTGCTTGCCGAGGATGTCCTCCAGCCGGTAGCCCATGAGTTCCAGAAAGTTCCGGTTGGCGGAGATCACCTCGCCGGCGAGGTTGAGGCGCATGAAGCGCTTGCTGAAGCGTTCGCCTTGACGCAGCCGTTGCCAGAACTGCTGGTAGGCAGCGCTCTCGGCCAATTGCCGGGGGCAGAACAGTCGATGGTGCTGGCCCACCACCTCTTCGAGGCGATAGCCCACCACGTTCAGGAAGGCAGGGCTGGCATCCAGGATGATGCCGTCGGGGGTGAATTCGATCGTGGCCATCGAACGGCGGATCGAGGCCAGCTCAAGCGCGTCGATGGTTTGCTGCGGAGCGGATTCCTTCTTGCGATTGAGCCACATGCTGTCATCTCCCTGGCGTAGTGCACGCCGAGAAAAACTAGACGAAGTCAGGTCACTTGGCCCCAGCGAAAGCGTCCTGCTGGCCGTCAATGGCTCGTGTTGGTCATCACTGAACGCCGCCATTCGAGCCACCCGGAGAAAGCGGGAACGAGTAGACGGACATGTTGCGCGAGGAAATTGGCTGGTTGCCGAGGTTGTACAAGGTTAATTCTTGTATAGCTTTTTGGTGGGGGGTTTCTGGCGCCATTTATTTGTTCTGGCGAGTTTCCGACCAGTGGCAGTCAGGGGGGCGCATGACGCCCCCCTTCGGCCTTCAAAGCTGGAAGCGTTGCACCACGCCGTTGAGGTCGATGGCCAGGCGCGACAGCTCCTGGCTGGCGGCGCTGGTCTGGTCGGCGCCGGCGGAGGTCTGCAGCGAGAGGTCGCGGATGTTCACCAGGTTGCGGTCCACTTCACGGGCCACGTGGGCCTGCTCCTCGGAGGCGCTGGCGATCACCAGGTTGCGCTCGTTGATGGAGGAGATGGCGTGGGCGATCTCGTCGAGGGCGGCACCGGCGGCGCGGGCCACGTCCAGGGTGAAGTCGACCCGCTCGCGGCTGGATTGCATCGAGGTGACCGCCTGGCTGGTGCCCTGCTGGATGGTGTTGATCATCTGCTCGATTTCCTGGGTCGACTGCTGGGTGCGGTGGGCCAGGGCCCGCACCTCGTCAGCTACCACGGCGAAGCCGCGACCCTGCTCGCCAGCGCGTGCTGCCTCGATGGCGGCGTTGAGCGCCAGCAGGTTGGTCTGCTCGGCGATGGAGCGGATCACGGCGAGCACCTGGCTGATGTCGCGGACGTTGTCGGCCAGTTCTTCCACCTTGCTGGAGGTGTTGGCCACGTCCCCGGCGAGCTGGGCGATGGAGTTGACCGCCTGGCCCACCTGCTCACGGCCGCTGCGGGCGGTGTGGTCGGCCTGCTTGGAGGCTTCCGAGGTGCTGACGGCGTTGCGCGCCACTTCTTCCACGGCGGTGGTCATCTCGTTGACGGCGGTGGCGGCCTGCTCGATCTCGGTGTTCTGCTGGTGCAGGCCGCGGGTGGAGTCCTCGGTCACCGCGTGCAGCTCTTCCGAGGCCGAGGCGAGCTGGCTGGAGGAATCGGCAATGTGCTGGATGGTGCTGCGCAGGCTGGTCTGCATGTCCTGCAGGGAGCGCAGCAGGTGGGCCGGCTCGTCCTGGCCCTGGGCGTCGATGCGGTGGGTCAGGTTGCCGGAGGCGACCGCGCGCGCCACGTCCACGGCCTGGGCCAGCGGGAGGATGATGCTGCGGGTGAAGATCACTGCCAGCAGGACGGTCAGCACCACGGCGATGGTGATCACGGTGATCACCAGGGTCACCGCGTTGGAGAAAGTGGCGTCGCTTTTGACGGAGGCACGCTTGGCCCCTTCGCTGTTGACGCGGGCCATCTCAGCAAGGGCATTGGCCAGCTCTTCGGCGTAGTCGCCGAGCTTTTGTTCCACGGTATGGCGTGCCTCGTCGCTGCTGCCGGCCTGGGTCAGGGAAACGGTCAGGCGCGACTGCTCCATGTAGCGGTCCCGCGCGACCTTGTAGGCGTCGTACAGGCGGCGTTCCTCGGCGGAGGAAATCATCGGCTCGTAGCGGCGCTCGGCATCCGCCTGGGCACTCTCGGCCTTTCTCAGACCGGCCAGGGTGGAGTCGCGGAAGTCGCCCTGGACGACGGCGTAGCGCAAGGTCATGGCGCGGATGCGGGAGCTGGCGGCACTCAAGTCGTTGACCGCCATGATCGAAGGCAGCCAGTTGGCGTCGACCTCGGCGCTCATGTCATCCATCTGGCTCATCTGGTACAGCGCGATCAGCCCCAGCAGCACCAGCAACAGCCCCAGCGTCGAGAAGGCGAGTGCCGAGCGAAGGCCTATTCGTATTTGTCTAATCCACATGGTGTTTCCCCAGGTCATGCAAAGGTGGTGGTGTGTCGAGCGACACGTTCTGGCCCCCTTCGGCCTGCCCTGCGGGTGGAACGGATTTCAATGAATCGGCGGCTCCTTCTGCACAGGGTGCCTGTGCTGCCGTCTGTGCGGCGGGGTAGCGGTGCCCGAGCGTCTGACCACTCTTCACAGAGCGCTTAGGGGTGTTGGTCTTGTGCGTAAAGCATATGAATTCGACTTAATTTGTGCGACATATCTCACATTGTTTTACTCGAATTTCCCGAGATTACTTCGCCTTTCCTTGATCCAAGGCAGTGTTTGGGCGTGGTCTCGCCAGCATGGTGCCTGGCCCTGCGGGTTGGGGCGCCAGGCCCGTGCGGCAGAAAAGGCCGTGGGCAGGTCCGGGCCTGCTGTTTGAAATCCGCTCCGCCCTGGACGACTCTTCACCCGCTGACCAGAGAAGACCGAATGACCCCACCGATGAATGACCCCCCCGGCACACCCCAAAAGCGTGTTCGCACCGGCGGGCGCAGCGCCCGCGTGCTGGAGCAGGTCGTGGCCGCCGCGCGGGACGAACTGCGCGAGCACGGCGCCATCGCCTTCTCCATTCCCCGAGTAGCCAAGCGTGCAGGCGTACACGTGGCCTCGGTGTACCGGCGCTGGCCGGACGTGAACGAGCTGATCGCCTTCACGGCCAACCGCTACGTGGACCAACTGATCCCGATACCGGACAGCGGCTCGCTGATGGGCGACGTGACTTTGCTGCTGCAGGGCACCCGCGCTTTTCTCTGCGACCCCCTGGGCGCCACCCTGGTAGGCCAGGCCTTCAGCCTGAGTGGCGAGGGCGCCAACCGCGCGCTGATCCGTCTGTACTGGAGCAAGCGCGCCGCCGCCCACCGGGCCGTCTTCGAACGAGCCGTGGCGCGCGGTGAACTGCGTGAAGGGGTCGAGCCGGAGCAGGCGGTGGAGATGCTGGTGGGGCCGCTCTACATCCGCCACTTTCTCAGCCAGGGCGCCATCAGCGACGACTACCTGCGGACCCTGGCCGAACGGGTGCTCGCGCCCTTGCTGGTGCCGCGCGGCTGAGTCGCCACTCACTGGCGAGGGCGGATGGGCTGGCTGAGGGGGAGGCCCAGCGGCAGGCTCATCGAGCCGTGCGATGTGACGAGCCTGGCGAGGTGGGTGGCCGCCAGGCCGTGCTGAATGGTGTGCGAGCAGGATGCGGCTGGCCCGTTTATTTCACCTCGTAGTCCAGGCGCTGTCGGTAGGTCTCACCGCCTGCCGCATAGGTCAGCTCCACGCGATAGCGCCCGGCGCTCATCCCATTGGCCGTGGTCTTGAGGCAGGTGTTGTTGGGCGTCGAGCGGCTGGGGTCGATGGCGATGTCGGCGTCGGCGACTCGCTTCAGTGACTTGTCGGCCTGAACCCTGAATACCTGGGCGGTGATGTCATCGCTCTTCAAGGTGTCGGGATGGCGGAGGCAGATTTCGCGTTGCGAGGTGGCGAACACCCTCTCGCCTTGGGTGTTGAGGCTGTCGGCGAAGCCCATCACGCCGCTCGCGGCCTTTTCCTGGCGCCTGGCAGCCTCCAGGGATTCGATCGCTGCCTGATAGTTCTGGCTCACCTGCAGGTCGCCGGTTCTCGACTTGGCGATGCGCTGGACCATTTCCTCGGCACTGAGCAGCAGCTTGCGTTTGGCCCAGAGACTCGGGTCGCCGCCCTGGACGACCGAGAGGGTCAGCCAGGTCTTGTCGGTGTAGGGCTTGCCATCCTTACCTATCAGAGCCTGTTGCTGCAGTTTGATCTGGCTTGAGTCGATGTCTTCCAGCGAGGGGCCGTCTGGCGCGTCAGTCAGGCCACGCTTGATGGCTACCGGCACCGACATGACGGCGTCACCGATGTAGGCGACGGGGTTCCTGGATGTGCCGTTCTTGCTCAGGTAGCCGAAGCAGGTGGTCAGTGCGCAGGACTCCTGGTTGATCAGGGTGTAGTTGCCGGGGTTCAGGGGGATGGCACTGCCGTTGACGTCCTGGAAGGCTTGCAGATTCCCCGCATTGCCGAGCAGGTCGAAGCTGACCCGCATCACCACGTCGTCCTTGTTCAGGCTGAGCAGGCTTTTGGCGATTTCCTTGGTGAAGGTTCGCTCGGCGGCCGTCACCGGGTTGTCCAGCGAGAGGGTCTGGCCGACGGAGTTGATGAAGTCGAGGAAGGCTGCTGTGTCTTCATTCTCGCCCTGGTCGTATTCCAGCACCGTGAGCGTGATGCTGATCTGGTCCGCTTCCAGCTTCTTGGGGCCGTACAGCAGCTTGTTGAAGAACGGCCCCTTGGAGGGGTCGCCGACACCGGTGTAGGGACCCAGCACGGTGGTGACGGTGTCTCCTTTGTCACCCGCGCTGACCTCGGTGAATTCGGCCACGATCACCACTTCGTTGGCGCCGCTGAAGTCGGGCAGGTACTTGAAGTAGGCATCGGAGAGGTACAGGGCGAAGACGTCCTTGCCCTTCAGGTCGCGGTTGGGGTCGGTCTTCATCACCGCCTTGGACATGTCCAGCTTCTCCGGGAACACGCCGCCCAGCCCATTACTCTTGGGGCTGTAGAGCTGCGCGGAGCCGGACGGGCCGGCACAGCCCTGGGCACTGAGCAGGGCGATGCCGAGGGCGGTGGACAGGATGAGGCGGAAGGGGCGCCGGGATAGGCGGTAGGCTGCATGAGGCATGGTTGCTCGCTCCCTGAGGGTTGCCGTTGCGCTGAGTGCAGCCTAGTTGCCCTGGGTTTGGAATCAATGTGCCGGCAAGGCATTTCCTACGAACGGTCTCAGCCCTCCCGCCCTTCCTCCTGGCGCAGACCCTGGCTGAGGCCATCACAACTGGTGGACCAGTCCGACAGCCAGTCGGGGAGGGTGGGGGACTCGGCGGAAACCCCCAGCTCCTGCACGAACTCACCGGGGGCGACCGGGCCCTTGGGGCTGCGGAACAGGCCGCGCATGATCACCACGCCGAGCACCCGGCCGTCCTTGACGAAGCGGTGCTCCATGAAAGTCCACTTCTCGTCCCAGCCCAGCAGGCGGGTGTGGACCTCGAAGGCTTCGAACAGCCGCAGCTCGCGGCGGAACTTGCCCCAGATATCGCCCACCACCGGCAGCGCACGGTGGCGCAGGGCGACCCGGAAGGCGCCGCTGCGCAGCACGAAATCCATGCGCCCGAGGTCGGCGAGGGTGAAGTAGCGGCCGTTGTTGACGTGGCGGTTGAAGTCCAGGTCCAGCGGCCAGACCCGCATGCGGATGACGGTGGTGTCGAGGCCGTGGACGGCTTTGCGCCAGGGGCGGCGGAGGAGCATCAGGAGCAGGCGGAACCAGAGATTCATGGCAGGTCGGACCGATTGGGGAAGACCCGCGCAATCTAGAGCCATGCCCCCTGTTCGGATAGGTGCGCAAATGACATATTCCATGCGAAACCTGCAAGAGCGCTGCCATGCACGTCACCCTGCTCGTCACCGACTACTGTTCTGCCGCCAGCACCTTCCTCGCCGTGGAGGTGCTGCGGGCGGCCAACCTGCTGGCCGAAGGCGAGCCGCCGTTCGAGGTGGTGAGCGTGTCCCTGGATGGTGGGGAGGTGACCACCCTCGGCGGGCATCGGGTCGCGGTACAGGCGGCGCTGGGCAGCATCGAGCGGACCGACCTGGTGCTGGTGCCGGGCTTCATCTTCACCCTGCGCGAGGCCTTGCCCGGTTTCGACCGCTACGTGCCCTGGCTGCAGGCCCGCCATGCCGAAGGCGCGACGGTGGCCTCGATGTGCACGGCGGCCTTCCTGCTGGCGGAGGCGGGGTTGCTGGAAGGGCGGCGGGCCACCACCCACTGGGCCTTCGCCGGCCTGTTTCGGCGGCGCTACCCCGAGGTGTTGCTGGACGAGACGCTGATCCTCTGCGAGGACAGCAACGTGATGACCAGTGGTGGCGCCAGCGCGGCGATGGACCTGTTGCTGCACGTGGTCCGGCGCTTCGCCTCCCTGGAGCTGGCGCAGACCTGCGGCCGCTACCTGCTGATCGACAGCGTGCGCACCGGGCAGTCGGCCTATGTCATGTGGTCGACGCCGAAGGGGCATGGGGACGCCAAGGTGCTGCAGGTGCAGAACTGGTTGGAGGCGCATTACACCGAGCCGGTGTTGATCGACGAACTGGCGCAGCGCTTCGGTTTCGGCACGCGCAACTTCAAGCGGCGCTTCAAGGAGGCCACCGGCTACTCGCCGTTGGCGTACCTGCAGACCCTGCGCCTGGAGCAGGCCAAGCACCTGCTGGAGACCACCCGCCTGAGCCTGGAACGCATCACCTTCCAGGTGGGGTACGAGGACAGCAATTCATTCCGCCGGCTGTTCCAGCAACGGATCGGCATGCCGCCGGCGGCCTACCGCAAGACCTTCCAGGTACGCGGTGTGCCGGCCTGACGGGCTCAGCCCTCGGTGCCGCGGATGAAGGCCGGCTCGTAGTCGCGACGGGCGCTGGAGACGCGCGGATTGGGGTTCATCAGCGCCTGGCGGACCTTCTCGTAGTCCTCGTAGGGCAACCCGGCACGGTTGAGCATCTCCAGGGAGAACTGCTTGATCTCGGCGTCGGTGTAGGGGCGCGGTTCCGGCTGGCTGGCACAGCCGCTGAGGACGAGGGCCGCAAGGGCCAGCGCCAGGATGTGAGTGGGTTTCATGGGGCCCCCGGGGCAGTGGTGACGGGATGCCGAGCAGGCTACCAATGCCCCCGGGAGGCGAAAAATCACCGTTGCAGATAATGAGTATTGCCTGGATCGCAAGGATATCCGGGGTTGCGAACCCGCCCCGAGGCCGCTAGTCTGCGCACCCCCCCCTGAAATTCATCGGATGATTGGATGTCTGCCATGTCCGCACCGGCCCTCAAGCGCTCCCTGGTGGATATCGCCCTGGAGCAGATCCGCCAGCGCATCGACGACGGCACCTGGCTGCTCGGCCAGCGCCTGCCGCCCGAACCCGAGTTGGCGGAGATCATCGGCATCAGCCGCAACACCGTGCGCGAAGCGGTGCGGGTGCTGACCTTCTCCGGCGTGCTGGAAGTGCGCCAGGGCGACGGCACCTACGTGCGTGCGTGCGCCGACCCGCTCTCCACCATGCAGGCCCTGGCCCGCAGCTCGGTGGAGCAGGCCCTGGAGGCACGGGGGATGATCGAGATCGAAGCCTCGCGCCTGGCGGCCCTGCGCCGCACCGAGGCTGACCTCATCGCCCTGCGCGAAGCCCTGGCGGCCTCCGCCGCACGCTCCAGCTACGAAGACCTGCAGGACTACATCGACCATGACCTGGTGTTCCACCAGCGGGTGGTGGACAGCGCCCACAACCCGGTGCTGAGCGAGTTGTACCGCTACTTCTCCCAGGTCATCCGCGTGGGCCTGGAGCGCACCATTTCCGATCCCGACCGCGCGCAGCCGTGCTTCGACCTGCACCGCGAGTTGCTGGACGCCATCGAACGACAAGACGCGGACGCCGCCGCTGCGGCCAACCGTGCGTTGCTGATCTGACGTTTGCCCTTTTCTGGAGTTGCCTTGCCATGCCTGCCCACGATTCCCCCTCCCACACGCCCCCGGCCTGCCCGCCGGAGGAACTGCTGATCGACGCCGAGGCCGACGACGAACCTGCGCCCCCTGCCATCGCCGGAGGCGCCGCCCTGTTGCTGGTGGGGCTGGTGCTGGTGGCGCTGAACCTGCGCCCGGCGCTGTCCAGCCTGGCGCCGATGCTCAACATGGTGCGCGAGGCCACCGGGCTCTCCGCCTCCGGGGCCGGTATGCTCACCACCCTGCCGGTCCTTTGCCTCGGCCTGTTCGCCCCGCTGGCGCCGATCCTGGCGCGGCGCCTGGGCAGCGAGCGCACGGTGCTGCTGATCCTCCTCGTACTGGCCGGTGGCATCGTCCTGCGCAGCCTGTTTCCGCTGGCCGGGCTGTTCCTCGGCAGCGTCCTGGCCGGCGCCAGCATCGGCATCATCGGCGTGCTGCTGCCGGGTATCGTCAAGCGCGATTTCCCCCACATCGCCGGGCTCATGACCGGTGTCTACACCATGGCCCTGTGCCTGGGCGCGGCGCTGGCCGCCGGGGCCACGGTGCCCCTGGCCGGTGTGCTGGATGGCGCCTGGCAACCGGCCCTGGCCTTCTGGGCGCTGCCGGCGATCCTCGCGGCGCTGGTGTGGCTGCCCCAGGCGCGGCAGTCCGCCCATGCCGGCCGCCAGGCCTACCGGGTCAGCGGCCTCTGGAGTGACCCGCTGGCCTGGCAGGTGACCCTGTACATGGGGCTGCAATCCTCCCTGGCCTACATCGTGTTCGGCTGGCTGCCGTCGATCCTGATCGACCGTGGGCTGTCCGCCGTGGAGGCCGGGCTGGTGATGTCCGGCTCGGTGATGACCCAACTGGTCAGCGCCCTCGGCGCCCCCTGGCTGGCCACCCGCGCGCGTGACCAGCGCCTGGCGGTGGTGCTGGTGATGAGCATGACCCTGGCCGGGCTGATGGGGATGCTCTATGCGCCCCTGGGCGGCATCTGGGGCTGGGCGGTGGTGCTCGGCCTGGGGCAGGGCGGCACCTTCAGCATCGCGTTGGCGCTGATCGTCCTGCGCTCGCGGGACGCCCACGTGGCCGCCAACCTCTCCGGCATGGCCCAGGGCGTGGGCTACACCCTGGCCGCCATGGGCCCGCTGGCAGTCGGCGTGGTGCATGACCTGACCCACGGCTGGAGCGCGGTGGGCTTCATCTTCGTCGGCATCAGCCTGGCGGCCACCGCCTTCGGCCTGGGGGCCGGGCGCAACCTGCTGGTGAACGCCCGCAGCGAACACCTCTGACACCCGCCCCCACGACAACGCCGGCCCCAGGGCCGGCGTTGTCGTTTCCGGGTATGTGGGGACCGTCTGTAGCCCGTGCTTCAGCCCGGGATTGTGTGCTGCCTGGTCCCGGACTGAAGTCCGGGCTACGGGGAGGGGGCTTCAGCGGCGGCGCAGCAGGCCGACGAAGAACAGCCCGCCGATGGCGGCGGTGGCGATGCCGATGGGCAGGTCCTGGGGGGCGGCGAGGGTGCGGGCGCCGACGTCCACCCAGACCAGGAACAGCGCGCCGAGCAGGGCGCTGGTGGGTAGCAGGCGGCGGTGCTCGGCGCCCACCAGGCGGCGCGCGAGGTGGGGCAGCATCAGCCCGACGAAGCCGATGGCGCCGCTCAGGGCCACCAGCACGCCGGTCAGCAGCGAGGCGCAGAGGAATACCCAGAGGCGCACCCGACGGGGTTCGAAGCCGAGGCTGGCGGCAGTGTCTTCGCCACTCATCAAGGCGTTCAGGCCGCGGGCCTGGGCCATCAGCAGTGCCAGGCCGAGGGCCAGGCTGACGGCCGGCAGGGCCAGCAGCTCCCAGCGGGCGAGGCCGAGCCCGCCGAGCATCCAGAACAGCACCGAACTGGCGGCATGCGGGTCGCCGAGGAACAGCAGCAGGTTGACCAGCGCCATGCACAGGAAGGACACCGCCACGCCCGCCAGCAGCAGGCGGTCGCTCTCCAGGCGGCCGTGGCGGCTGGCGATGGCCAGCACCAGGGCGGTGCTCGCCAGGGCGCCGACGAACGCCGCCAGAGGCAGGCTCAGGTGGCCGGCGAACTCGCCCAGGTAGAGCACCACCAGTACCGCGCCGAAGGCGGCGCCGGAGCTGACGCCCAGCAGGTGCGGGTCGGCCAGGGGGTTGCGGGTGGTGGCCTGCAGGGCGCTGCCCACGAGGGCGAGGCCGGCGCCCACCAGGGCACCGAGCAACACCCGTGGGGCGCGGATCAGCCAGACGATGCTGGCCTGGCCATCGCTCCAGTCGCCTCGCTGCAGCAACCCCAGGCGCTCGCCGACGATGGCCCAGACCTGCTCCTGGGGCAGCCGCGCCGGGCCGAAGCCGAGGGCAGCCACCAGCGACAGCGCCAGCAGCGCGGTCAGCCCCACCAGCAGCAGGCGGAAGGCACCGGCCGAGCGCAACGGCCTCACCGGGCGACCCCGGCGAACACCTGCGGGTGCAACCCGGCGGCGAGGGCTTCGATGGCGGCGGCGTTCTCCACCGAGGGTGTGGCGTCCAGGTAGGGCAGCACCAGGAAGCGCCGCTCGCGGATGGCGGTGACCCCGGCCAGGGCCGGCTGGGCGAGCAGGAAGTCGCGCTTCTGCTGCCAGGTTCGCTCGCCGTAGTCGACGATGACGATCACCTGCGGATCGCGCTCCACCACGGTTTCCCAGTTGACCTGGGTCCAGCTGGCGGCCAGGTCGCTGAGCAGGTTGTGCCCGCCGGCGGCTTCGATCAGGGCCTGGGGCATGCCGAGGCGGCCGCTGCTGAAGGGGCGGTCTTCGCCGCTGTCGTAGAGGAACACCCGGGGCCGCTCGGCGACGCCGGCCAGGCGTTCGCCCACCGCCGCCACGCGGGCCTTGAGGCCGGCCACCAGGGCCTGGGCGCGGGGCTCGACGTCGAAGATGCGGCCGAGGTTCTCCAGGTCGCGGTAGAGGTCATCGAGGCTGGCCGCCTCGCGTGGCATGACGTGGGCGCAGGACTCGCTCAGCTCGTACACCGGGATGCCCAGCGGCGCGAGGGTGGCCGGGGTGACGTCGCCACCCACGTGCATGCCGTAGTTCCAGCCGGCGAAGAAGAAGTCGGTGTCGGCGGCCAGCAGGGTTTCCACCGAGGGGTACTTGCGGGCCAGTTCCGGCAGGCCGGCGAGGGCCTCGCGCAGGCTCGGGTCCAGGGTCTTCCAGCCGCTGACGCCGCTGTAACCGGCCATGCGCTCGCGCAGGCCGAGGGCGATCAACATGCCGGTGAGGTTCACGTCCTGGCTGACGGCGTGCGTGGGTGCGCGCTCGAACACCACCTGGCGGTTGCAACTGGTGATGGTCACCGGGTACTGGGTGGCCTGGGCGCTGCCGGCGAGCAGCAGGGCGGCGAGGGCGAGGGAGCGGCTGTTCATGGGGGGGTGATCCAGGTGATGCGCGGGTGGCCGCCGATGGGATGGCGGTCCACCAGCGCGGGGGTGCCGAACACCTCCAGCAGGCGTTGCGGCGTGAGGACGGCTTCGGGGGTGCCGCTGGCCACCAGACGGCCGCCGTCGAGTACCAGCAGGCGGTCGCAGAAGGCGGCGGCGAGGTTGAGGTCGTGGAAGCTGGCCAGGGTGCTCAGCCGCAGGCGGCGCAGCAGGGCCAGCAGTTCCAGTTGGTAGCGCGGGTCGAGGTGGTTGGTGGGTTCGTCGAGCAGCAGCAGGCCGGGGGCCTGCACCAGGGCGCGGGCCAGCAGGGCGCGCTGCTTCTCGCCGCCGGAGAGGCGGGCGAAGGGGGTGTCGCGGTGGGCTTCGAGGGCCACCTGGCGCAGCGCTTCGCTGACCCGGGCGCGGTCGTCGGCAGTGTCGCCGTCGAACGGCCCCTGGTGGGGCGAGCGGCCCATGGCGGCGACCTCGGCAACGCTGAGGCCGAAGTCGCTGGGGAACTCCTGCAGCACCACGGCGACCCGCTGTGCGCACCAGCGCGACGGTTGGCGCCAGATGTCCTCGTCGTCCACCCGCACCGTGCCGCCGTGGGGGCGGGCGGCGCGGTAGATGCAGCGCAGCAGGCTGCTCTTGCCGCTGCCGTTGGGGCCGATGAGGCCGACGAACTCGCCTTCCGCCACGTCCAGCCCGATGCCGTCCAGGGACCAGCCGGCGAGGGCGCCGTCAGGGGCCCAGTGCAGGTCATGGAGGTTCAGGCGGGACATGGCGTAACCCTCAGAAGCTGTAGTCGGCGGTGACGAAGAACGAGCGCGGCTGGCCCAGCAGCCATTGCTGGCCGCCGTTCTGCTGGGTGACGGCGTAGCGGCGGTCCAGCAGGTTGTTCAGCTCCAGCCCCAGGCGCGTGTCGGGCAGCACCTGCCAGCCGAGGTTGGCGTCGAGCACGGTGTAGCCGGGCACTTTGACGGTGTTGGCGGCGTCGGCGTAACGGGCGTCGACGTAGCGCGCGCCGAGGCCGGCGTCCAGATCATGGCCGAGCGCCTTGCTGACCCAGAGGTTGGCGGTGCGCCGTGGCACGTTGGTGGGGCTGTTGCCGGACCGGGAGACGAGCTGGCCGCCGACGGATTCGTTGAAGTCGTCGTATTCGGCGCGCAGCAGCGAGGCGTTGGCCGAGACGTGCCAGCCCTGCTCCAGGGCCAGTTCCAGGGTCGCTTCCAGGCCGTCGGAAGACTGCTGGCCGATCTGCTGGGTGGGGCGGGTCACCGATTCGCGGGAGAGCAGCTTCTTCTTGACGATGTGGTAGGCGGCCAGGGTCCATTCGCCGCGCCCGTCCCAGAACTGCTGCTTGAGGCCGAACTCGGTCTGCTTCGACTCGGTCAGGTCCATCTGCTGCTGGGTGGGGCTGAGGGTGATGAGGTTGCTGACGCCGTCCTCGCTGGTGGAGTACTGGCCGTAGAAGGACAGTTGCGGGGTGGCGGCGAACACCAGGCCGGCGCGCCAGTTGCCGCCCTGGATGCTGCGGTCGCTGCGGCTGTTGGCGCGCAGGTCGGTGCGGTCGATGTGGTTCTGGTCGCGGCGCAGGCCGGTGACCACGGACCAGCGCTCGCTCAGTTGGGTGCGGTTCTCGGCGAACAGCGCGGCGGTGCGGGTTTCGCTGCGCGAGTGCGGGCGGTAGGCCGAGGCGCTCTGGTAGTAGCCGGGCGTGGGGTTCCACGGGTCGACGTAGTCGCCGCCGATGTCGTCGTACGGCGCGTTGTTCAGCAGGTCGAAGCGGATGCGGTTGAACTCGCCGCCTACCAGGGTGCGGCTGTCGAGGCCGAACAACGAATGGTCGAAGGTGAAGGTCTGGCGGTCGCCGATCTGCTCCTGCTCGTGCTTGATGCGCAATTGCTCGGCGCGCTCCAGTTGGCCCCGGCCGGCGTCCCAGGTGTAGGCCTCGGCGTTGCGCCAGTAGCGGCGGCTCTTGATGTGGTAGAGCTGGTTGCTGGCGCTGAAGCCCTCGCTGGGCGTCCAGTCGGTGACGAGCCGGGTCCACTGGTCGTTGTAGTGCAACTCGGCGTTGTGCAGGTTGTAGTTCTTGTCTTTCAGGCTGTCCCGCAGGTGGCCATCGATCAGTGGCGTGCCGAAATAGTTCATCGGCTGCAGGTCGCCCTGGTCGTGGGCCAGGGTGAAGGCCAGGGCGTCGCTGGCCTGCCAGCGCAGGGCGGCGCTGAGGCCGAGGTTCTTCGAGTCGCCCCGGTCGATCCAGCCGTGGCTGGTCTCGCGGTTGAGGTTGAGGCGGTAGCTGAGGGTGTCGGTGAGCGAGCCGCCGCTGTCCAGGGCCATCTGCTGGCGGTCGTCGGAGCCATAGCCCAGGCGCAGGCGGTTGCGGATCTCGCCGTCGAAGGGCTTCTTCGGCACCACGTTGATCACCGCGCCCGTGGCGCCTTCGCCGTAGAGCACCGAGGCCGGGCCACGGATCACGTCGATGCGCTCGACCATCCACGGGTCGGTGGGGAAGGTGGTGGTGCCCATGCCGGTGTAGAAGCGCGTGCCGTCGTACAGCTGCATGACCGAGGCGTGTCCGGTGAAGCCCCGGGCCGAGAGGGCGGTGCCGCCGTTGCCGGGGGTGCCGATGTGGGTGATGCCGGGGCTGCGGGTCACGGCGTCCTGCACGGTGGCGTTGTTGCGTGCGCGCACTTCGTCACCGCTGATGGCGCTGGTGCTGGCCGGGGTTTCCAGGGCGGAGAGGCCCAGGCGCGAGCCGGCGGGCACGGGCGTGTCGAGGCGGATGGCGGTGTCGTCCGCCTGGTCGGTGACGGCGGTGGCCGGCAGCGCCAGGGTGCCGTCTTCGGCGTGCAGGGAGAAGGAAATGGACAGCGCGAGCAGGCCGAGTGCGGCGCTCGCCGGAGCGTTGGAGCTGAAGGTACGGGACATGTCGTTCCTATCACGTCAGGAATGAATGGAGCCCGGAGGGAATGCAAAGGCGCGCGCGGGCGCGTGCACCCGTGCGAGAAACCGGCCCGTGCCCGCCCACCGCGGGTTTGCCTATCGATGCTCCAGGCCGGTCTCCGGGCTTGCGAGGATCACGCCGCATTCGCCTTCCCATGCCGTGGGCACAGTGGCGTATCGAATGCAGCGCTCGCTTACCGTTGCGGGGGCAGCGCCGGACTGGTCCTGATGGACGCACCGGCTTCCCGTTTCACCCCACGCACGACGGCGTGGGGCACCTGGAACGGCGCGCATCTGACCACTGGCACGGGGTGGCGTCAACCGGTGTCGGGAATCATTCGCCCTGTCGGCCGGCCGTGGCCGTTCCCGTCGCAGCCGGTAGAATGCCCGCCGCCGTTCACTGCCTGGAGGCCCCATGAGCCTGGAACCCGACGATCTCGACGCCATCAGCGCCATCACCCTGGATGACTACCAGCGCAATGCCGAGGGCTTCCGCGAAGGCACCCGCGACCACGACGTGAGCCAGAACATCGAGGCGCTGCTGCGCCACCTGGGGCCGGGCGGACCGTTCGACATCCTCGACTTCGGTTGTGGCCCGGGGCGCGACCTGCAGACCTTCCGCCGCCTCGGTCACCGCCCGGTGGGGCTGGACGGTACGGCGCGCTTCGTCGAGATGGCCCGCATCGATGCCGGCTGCGAGGTGTGGCAGCAGAACTTCCTGGCGCTGGAGCTGCCCGCCGAGCGCTTCGATGGCGTGTTCGCCAATGCCAGCCTGTTCCATGTGCCGCTGCAGGAGCTGCCGCGGGTACTGGGCCAGTTGCACGCCACCCTGCGGCCGGGTGGGGTGCTGTTCAGCTCCAACCCAAGGGGGCAGAACGAGGAGGGCTGGAATGGCCAGCGTTACGGTGCCTGGCACGACTATGGGCGCTGGCGTGAGTTGCTGGAGGCGGCGGGCTTCCAGGCGCTGGAGCACTATTACCGGCCGGCGGGGCTGCCTCGCGAGCAGCAGCCCTGGCTGGCGAGTGTGTGGCGGAAGCCGGCCTGAGCAACGGCCATTTGCCGGGTGTTGGGTCTGTCGAGGGCTGCCTGGGCAGGGCACTCTCGAAAAGAGCCCCCATGACAGGGGCTGAAGAACGCACGGTAGTCACCCTGGCCGTCGTCATCCAGGGTGGTAATCACGGTGACCCCGGACGGCAAAGAGGCCATGGCTTTCTTGTAGAGGGCGGCATCGATCGTCGGTTGCCGACTGAGTCCGGTGAACCTCGAAGCGCCGGTGCCAGGCCCTGCCGGGCGGTCGGCGGTGATCCATGCCCTGTACCGGCTCACCGGGGGCGTGCGGACCGCCTTCGGTGTGCGCCTGGCCGGCTCGTCGGCGCACGGAGCCCGGCTGCAATTTCGTCCAAGCCAGGGCAGGGGCGGCGCGCTAGAGTGGCGCGCATGGAACGCACCAGCCATATCGTCGGCGGCCTGCCCGGCATCCGCCTGATCGACGCCGAATACCACCACTTCGCCTTCCCCCGGCATTTCCACCTGGAGTACCACGTGGGCCTGCTGCTGGAGGGGCGGCAGCGCTTCGTCTATCGGGGTGAGCGCCAGTTGGCGGGGCAGGGCGATGTGTTGCTGATGGCGCCGGAGCAGATCCACGACGGCGCCAGCCTGGACGCGGAGGGCTACCGCATTCGTGTGCTGGCCTTCGAGCCGTACTGGCTGGAGCAGGCCAGCCGCGCCCTCAGCGACGGCCTTCGTGGTACGCCCAGGTTGCTCGGCGCGACCCTGCGTCATCCGGCGTTGCAGGCGCGCTTGCTGGCCGCCCATGACAGCCTGCTCGGGGATTCACGGCTGGCCCAGGAGCAAGCCCTGTGGCAGGCCATGGCCTGCCTGCTGCAACTGGGGTCGAGCCTGCGGGTGGAGGACCCGGCCGGCGGCTTCGACGGGATCACCTGGCGGCGCCTGCGGGAGTGGCTGGAGTCCCGGCTGGACGCGCCGCCCTCCCTGGAGGAACTGGCGGCCTTCTGCGGCCTGAGCCCCTGGCAGGTGTTGCGGCGCTTTCAGCGTCACTGCGGATTGCCGCCGCTGCAGTGGCTGACCCAGTTGCGTCTGGCCCGCGCCCTGCCGCTGGTGCTGGCGGGGGAGCCGCTGTCGGACGTGGCGCTGCGCTTGGGCTTCTATGACCAGGCGCATTTCTCCCGCCTGTTCCGCCGTACCTACGGCGCGCCGCCGGCTCGCCTGCGCGGGCGTGGCTGAAATCACCCAGCCCCTGGCCATAGCGCCGTCATCACCGTGCGTGAGAGTCATTGCCGGCTCCGCTGGCCTGCCGGAAAATCCCCGGCAGTTCCGCCACGAGCCGCCGCCATGACCCAGACCCTTTTCTTCGCCCATGCCAACGGCTTCCCGTCCGCCACCTACGCCAAACTGTTCGACGCGCTGGCGCCGGATTACCGCGTGCTGCACCTGGAGCAGCACGGGCACGATCCACGCTTCCCGGTGAACGACAACTGGGAAAACCTGGTGGACGAACTCATCCACCACCTGGAAGCCCAGGCCGAGCCGGTCTGGGGCGTCGGCCATTCCCTCGGCGGGGTGCTGCATTACCACGCGGCCCTGCGCCGGCCGGAGTTGTACCGCGGGGTGGCAATGCTCGATTCGCCGGTGCTGACCCTGGCCGACAAGATGGTCATCCGCGCCGCCAAGCGCTTCGGCTTCATCGACCGCATCACCCCCGCCGGGCGCACCCTTGGCCGTCGCGAGGAATTCGCCGACCTGGAGGAGGCGCGCCGCTACTTCGCCGGCAAGGCGCTGTTCCGCCACTTCGATCCGGACTGCCTGGACGCCTACGTGCGCCATGGCTTCACCGAGACCGCCGGCGGGCTGCGGCTGAAGTTCGACCCGGAAACCGAGATCCGCATCTACCGCAGCGTGCCCCACAGCAGCCCCGGACGGCCGCAGCAGTTGCAGGTGCCGCTGGCGGTGGTACGCGGGCGCCACAGCCGGGTGGTGATGCCGCACCACGCGCGGCTGGTGCGCCGGGTGCCGAAGGGCGAGTACCTGTCGCTGCCGGGTGGCCACATGTTTCCCCTGGAGCGCCCGCACGATACGGCAGCGCTGCTCCGCACCCTGTTCAAGCGCTGGGACGGCCAGGCCGCCCGCCAGGAGTCCGCATGAGTGCGCACGTCGAGGAGATCCGCCTGAACCTGCCCCACGTCGAGCTGGCCGCGCACCTGTTCGGTCCCGAGGACGGCCGGCCGGTGCTGGCCCTGCACGGCTGGCTGGACAATGCCATGACCTACGCGCGCCTGGCACCGAAGCTCAAGGGCCTGCGCATCGTCGCCCTGGACCTGGCCGGGCACGGGCATTCCGGGCATTACTCGGCAGGCTCCAGCTACCAGATGTGGGAGTACGCGGAGGACGTGCTGCACGTGGCCGAGCAACTGGGCTGGGCGCGTTTCTCGCTGATGGGCCATTCCCTCGGGGCCATCGTCTCGGTTCTGGTGGCGGCGTCGCTGCCGGAGCGGGTGGAGCGCATGGCGCTGATCGACGGCTTGATCCCCTACACCGGCGAAGCCGATGGCGCGCCGGCCCGCCTGGGCGAGGCGCTGCGGGCACGGCTGGCCCTGCAGGGCAAGCGCAAGCCGGTCTACGCCGACATCGACCGTGCCGTGCAGGCCCGCATGAAGGGTCTGGTGGCGGTGAGTCGCGAGGCTGCCGAACTGCTGGCCGAGCGCGGCCTGATGCCAGTGCCGGGTGGCTACACCTGGCGCACCGACATGCGCCTGACCCTGCCATCGCCGATGCGCCTGACCTTCGCCCATGCCCAGCAGTTCGTCCGCGCGGTACAGTGCCCCACCTGCCTGGTGCTGGCCGAGGGCGGGCAGATGGCCGCCGAGCCGCGCATCGCTCAATTGCTGCAAGGTCTACCCTTCGAGGTGCACCATCGGCCGGGCGGCCACCACCTGCACCTCAATGACGAGACCGGTGCCCAGGCCGTAGCAGACTGTTTCAATCCCTTCTTCGCCGCGCCTTGACTTGAATGGGGCAAGCGGGAAGGCTGGGCCCCATTTTCAAGGAGAGACCGGATGATCGACCTCTACACAGCCGCCACCCCCAATGGCCACAAGGTCTCCATTGCCCTGGAGGAGTTGGGGCTGTCGTACCGGGTGACTGCGCTGTCCTTCGAGCGCAAGGAGCAGAAGGCGCCGGACTTCCTGGCGATCAACCCCAATGGCCGTATCCCGGCCATCGTCGACCGCGACAACGGTGATTTCCCGGTCTTCGAGTCCGGCGCCATCCTTGTCTATCTGGCGGAGAAGACCGGTCAACTGATGCCTGCCGATCCCAAGGGCCGCTCCCTGGTGATGCAGTGGCTGATGTTCCAGATGGGCGGCGTCGGCCCCATGCAGGGGCAGGCCAACGCCTTTTTCCGCTACTTCCCCGAAGTCATCCAGCCGGCCATCGACCGCTACCAGCACGAGACCCGCCGCCTCTATGAGGTACTCGACTCGCGTCTGGCGCTGGTGGAATACCTGGCCGGCGACTACAGCATCGCCGACATCGCCACCTTCCCCTGGGTGCGTCTGCACGATTGGGCCGGCGTGTCGGTGGAGGGGCTGGCGCACCTGCAGCGCTGGCTGGCCGCCATCGAAGCGCGCCCGGCCGTGCAACGCGGCCTGGCGGTGCCTCCGCGTCAGGCTTCGGCTGAAAACGTGGTGAAATCCGCCCAGTCGATGCTGATGCGTTGAGGTCGCCCATGCGTTTTCTTCCCTTGTACCTGGGCCTTGCCCTGGCGGCGCCGCTGCAGGCTGCCGACCTGCCCGAAAGCCATGACCTCGCGGCGTTGCCGCGCTTCCCCCACGCCGAGATCGTTGATTTCAAGGAGGCGCCCGACCAGGAGCGCTTCTACCCCCAGGGGCCGATCCGTCGCATCAGCAACCAGTTGCGCATGGAGCAGCGGGTGGATGCGCAAGGCCGGCAGACGTCGGTGACCTACAGGCTGCCCAGCGGGCACAGCTCCGATGAAGCCTTCGATCTTGCCCGGGTCGCCCTGATGGAGAAGGGCGCCATCCCGCTCTACTGGTGCCAGGGCCGCGACTGTGGCTCCAGCAGCCTGTGGGCCAATGCCGTGTTCGGCAACGCCCGGCTCTATGGGCCGGATGGTCAGCAGGCCTACCTGCTGGTGCGCCTCGCCGAACCCAGCCAGGACAGCCTGCTGGCGGTTTACGCCATCACCCGTGGCAACCGCCGCGCCTACCTGCATGCCGAGCAACTGGATGCCGCCGCCCCCCTGGGCGAGCTGCTGCCGACCCCGGCGACCCTGCTGCGCGAGCTGAAGAGCAGTGGCGAGCTGCACCTGCCGACGCTGCCGGCTGTGCCCAGCGAGGCTTGGGCCACGTTGCTGGCTCGTGGGCTGAACCTGGACAGCACCCTGCGGGTCAGCCTGGGGGGCGCTGGTGCCGAAGCCTGGCGCGAGGCGCTGGTGGGGCAGGGCGTGCGTGCGGCTCGCCTGGAGCTGGGCACCTCTCGCGAGGCCGGCCTGCACCTGGAGTGGCTGCGCTGAGCTTCACCGTCCATGCTTTTCTTCGTTCGTGGCGCCGACTCGGCGCCGCGCGCGCGTCAATCGGAGTGACTTCATGCTGAACAACGACCGCCTGCTGGTGCAGATCCTCCTGCTCACCTTGCTGGCTGCGTGCATCTGGGTGCTGGCGCCGTTCTGGTCGGCGCTGTTTTGGGCCGCCGTGCTGGCCTTCGCCAGCTGGCCGCTGATGCGCCTGCTGACCCGGCTGCTGAACGGCCGCACCGCCACGGCCGCCGCGATCCTCAGTGCCGGCTGGATGGTGCTGGTGGCGGTGCCGCTGGTGTGGCTGGGTTTCAACCTGGCGGACCACGTGCGCGACGCCACCGAATTCGTCAAGAACGTACAGGTCGAGGGCCTGCCCCGGCCGCCCGAGTGGTTGGGTGAGCTGCCCATGGTGGGCGACCGCCTGGTGGCCCTGTGGGCGCGGGTGGACGAGCAGGGTGCGGCCTTTTTCAGCAGCCTCAAGCCCTACATGGGGCAGGCCGGCAACTGGCTGCTGGCGCGCAGCGCGCAGATCGGCGGTGGCATGCTGGAACTGGCCCTGAGCCTGGTGCTGGTGTTCTTCTTCTACCGCGACGGCCCGCGCATGGCGCTGTTCGCCGAGCAGGCCCTGGGGCGGTTGATCGGCGACCGCGCCCCGCACTATCTGGAACTGGTGGCAGGCACGGTACAGCGGGTGGTCAATGGCGTGATCGGCACCGCCGCTGCCCAGGGCCTGCTGGCGCTGATCGGCTTCTGGATCGCCGGTGTACCCGGGGCCATCGTGCTGGGCCTGGTGACCTTCGCCCTCAGCCTCATCCCCATGGGCCCGCCGCTGGTGTGGGTGCCGGCCGCCGCCTGGCTGTTCTGGCACGGCGAGTACGGCTACGGCGTGTTCCTGGCGATCTGGGGTTTCTTCGTCATCAGCGGCGTGGACAACGTGCTCAAACCCTACCTGATCAGCCGGGGCGGCAACCTGCCACTGGTGGTGGTGCTGCTGGGGGTGTTCGGCGGCATCCTGGCGTTCGGCTTCATGGGCCTGTTCCTCGGGCCGACTCTGCTGGCCGTGGCTTACAGCCTGATCTCCGACTGGATCAGCGCGCCCCCGCTCCGCCCTGAGCGGGACCCCGAGAGCTGAGCACCACCTCACAGAATCGTGGTGAAGCAACCTTGAAAGCGGCACAAAGTGATAGCCTTGTGCCGCTTTTTTCCGCCCCGCTGGTCAGTGGCACCGCTTGCGGATGCAGGGAAGCAGCCCCACTACAAGGATCATCCGCGAGTCGACCATGAAGAAATCCGCAGGAATCGTAATTGGCGCGGCCGTTGCCGTTGCCGTCGTCAGCACCGCAGGCGCCTGGTACACCGGCAAACAACTGCCCAGCGAGCTGGACACCTCCATCAAGGAAGCCAACGCCCAGCTACAGCAGGCTTCGTTGTCCCTGGGCGTCAACACCCGTGCCGAGCTGGTCTCCCTGGAGCAGGGGCTGTTCAGCAGCACCGCACGGTATCGCCTGGTCATCGGCGAGTCCGAGCTGCTGTTCGTCGATCACATCGACCACGGCCCCTTCCCGCTGAATCGCCTCAAGCGCTTCGAACTGGCGCCGGTGATGGCCGCCAGCACCTATGAGCTGGCGCCGAGCCCGCTGGTGCAGGGCTGGTTCGACGCCGCCAAGGGTGCCTCGCCGCTGGTCGGCAGTGCCGCCATCGGCTACGACCGTTCCGTTTCCGGCAGCCTCGAACTCAAGCCGCTGGACACCCAGCTCGACGAGAAGACCCACCTGGCCTTCTCCGGCCTGCGCCTGGACCTGCGCAGCAGCGCCGATGGCGAGCGTGTGGCCGCCGTGGGCAGCATGGACAGCCTGCGCTTCGACTCCACCTCGGATTCCGGCCAGCCGGTGCAGGTGGAAGTGAAGGGTTTGAGCCTGGACAGCGACCAGTCCCGTACCGAGTCTGGCCTGTATGTCGGCAAGAGCGACATGGTGTTGAAGACCACCCGCATCCTCATCGACGGCGAGCCGACGGTGACCCTGGATGACCTGTCCCAGCGCCAGGACACCCGCGCCAACGGCAGCAAGATCGAAGGCAGCCAGACCTTCGCCGCCGGTTTTCGCTACAAGGACAAGCCGGTGGGCAGCACCGAGATGGTGTGGAGCGTGAAGAACATCGACGCCGTCGCGCTCAAGTCCCTCTTAGAGCTGTACGCCAGTGTGGTGGAACAGACCGGCGCCGAGCCTAACCTGGACGCCCTCGACGAGGCCCAGCAGAAGCAGGCCCAGGCCGACCTGGAGCGCATCCTCGATGCCAAGCCGGCCATCGCCCTGGACAAACTCAGCTTCAAGACCGCCAACGGCGAGAGTCGCCTGAGCCTGGGCGTGCAACTGGCCAAGCCCAGCTCCTTCGAGCAATCGCCTGACCAGGTGGCCCGCGAGATCGTCACTAGCCTGGACATGGAGCTGAGCCTGTCCAAGCCGATGATCAGCGATATCGTCAGCCTGAAAGCCGCGCTGGATGGCGAGGAAGACCAGGAGCTGATCGCTCAGCAGGCCTCCATGACCACCGAGATGGCCAGCGGCATGCTGCTGTCCACCAACCTGGTGGCGCTGGAAGGCGAGACCATCCGTTCCAGCCTGCACTACGCCGACGGCCAGGTGGACTTCAACGGCAAGAAGATGACCGTGGAAGAGTTCGCCGGCATGGCCATGGCCATGGCAGGCGGCCTGGGCGGTGCCCTGGGTGCCCAGCCCGAGATGGGCGGCATGGAAGGCATGGAGGAAGGCATGGAAGGTATGGGTGAAGGCGAGGCCGAAGAGGCCGCTCCGAAGCAGTAACCCGCACTGCACTGCCAGAAGGCCGGCTCCCGAAAGGGGCCGGCCTTTTTTGTCGCCGGCTCAGGCCGCCGTGGGCTGCTTTCCTGCGGCGGATGGGGTAGTTATGGGCGCCTCGCGCGTTGCCGCACTCCGATAGAAGGACGATCCATGGAGCTTTCAACCACCCTGCTCGCCGGCTTCTGGGGCTGGCTCGCCGCCAGCAGTCTGTTGCTGGGCGCCGCTATTGGCTATTGGATGACCCTGCCGCGAAAGGTGACGGCGTCGATCATGGCCTATGGCAGCGGGGTGCTCATCGCCGCCCTGTGCTTCGGGCAGATTCCCGAGGCCGAGCGCCTGGGCGGGCTGGGTGCGACCCTGGGCGGGATGGTGGCCGGGGGCGTGCTGTTCGTCCTGGCCAGCCAGTGGCTGGACCGCTGGGAGGCACATCATCGCGCCCGCAGCGGCGGCGCCAGTTCCATGGCGGCGCTGTTGATCGCGGTGGGGGCCTTCCTCGACGGCATTCCCGAATCCCTCGGCCTCGGGCTGGGCCTGCTGGATGGCGGGCAGGTCAGCCTGCTGATGTTGGTGGCGATCTTCCTCTCGAACCTGCCGGAGGGCCTGGCCAGTGCCGCCGGACTGCGCGAGGAGCGGCGTAGCGCCGGGTTCGTGTTCGGCCTGTGGGGCAGCATCGTGCTGCTGTCGGGCCTGGCGGCCATGGCCGGGCCGGGGCTGATGGGCGACCTGCCGCCGGTCTGGCTCGGCTTCGCCCTGGCGTTCTCCGCTGGTGCGGTGCTCTGCATGCTGGTGGACACGCTGATCCCGGAAGCCTTCGAGAGCACCCACGCCTGGACCGGGCTGATCACCCTGGCCGGTTTCATGACTGCCTTCGCCCTCGACCACCTCTAGCGGGCTGCGATCACCGGGGCAGCGGTGCGCGTGGGCTTCCGCTACAATGCGCGCCGTTTTGACTTGCCAGAGAGCCCGCCCATGTCCGCCTGCCAGACGCCCATCATCGTTGCCCTCGATTTCCCCACCCGCGAAGCCGCGTTGAAGCTGGCCGACCAGCTCGACCCGAAACTGTGCCGGGTGAAGGTGGGCAAGGAGCTGTTCACCAGCTGCGCTTCGGACATCGTCGCCACCCTGCGCGAGCGCGGCTTCGAGGTGTTCCTCGACCTCAAGTTCCACGACATCCCCAACACCACCGCCATGGCCGTCAAGGCGGCAGCCGAGATGGGCGTTTGGATGGTCAACGTGCACTGCTCCGGCGGCCTGCGCATGATGGCGGCCTGCCGCGAGACCCTGGACAAATTCAATGGCCCGACCCCGCTGCTGATCGGCGTCACCGTGCTGACCAGCATGGAGCGCGAGGACCTGGCCGGCATCGGCCTGGACATCGAGCCCCAGGAGCAGGTGCTGCGCCTGGCGGCCCTGGCGCAGAAGGCCGGCATGGACGGCCTGGTCTGCTCGGCACAGGAGGCACCCGCCCTCAAGGCGGCGCACCCGTCGCTGCAACTGGTCACCCCCGGCATCCGCCCAGCGGGCAGCGCCCAGGACGACCAGCGTCGCATCCTCACCCCGCGCCAGGCGCTGGACGCCGGTTCCGACTACCTGGTGATCGGCCGCCCCATCAGCCAGGCCGCCGACCCGGCCCAGGCCCTGGCCGCCGTGGTGGCCGAGCTGGCGTGAGCCGGCGCGAGGCGCTGATGTGAAAAAGCCCGGCTCAGGCCGGGCTTTTTCATGGGCGACTGCCAGCCGTTACCGCCTGATTTGCTTCAGCGTCTCGGCGATGAGGAAGGCCAGTTCCAGGGACTGGTCGGCGTTCAGGCGCGGGTCGCAGTGGGTGTGGTAGCGGTCAGAGAGGCCGTCTTCTGTGATCGGGCGGGCGCCGCCGATGCACTCGGTGACGTTCTGCCCGGTCATCTCGATGTGGATGCCGCCGGCATGGCTGCCTTCGGCCTGGTGCACCTGGAAGAACTGCTTGACCTCGGAAAGGATGATGGCGAAGTCGCGGGTCTTGTAGCCGCTGGAGGCCTTGATGGTGTTGCCGTGCATCGGGTCCGAGCTCCACAGCACCTTGCGGCCTTCGGCCTGCACGGTGCGGATCAGCCGCGGCAGGTGCTCGCCGACCTTCTCGGCACCCATGCGCACGATGAGGTTGAGGCGGCCCGGGTCGTTGTCCGGGTTGAGGATGTCGATCAGGCGGATCAGGTCTTCGCTCGGCATGCTCGGGCCGACCTTGACGCCGATGGGGTTGCCGACGCCGCGCAGGAACTCGACATGGGCGCCGTCCAGCTGGCGGGTGCGGTCGCCGATCCAGAGCATGTGGGCGGAGCAGTCGTACCAGCCGCCGGTGAGGCTGTCGCGGCGCACGAAGGCCTGCTCGTAGTTCAGCAGCAGCGCTTCGTGGGCGGTGAAGAAGCTCGCCTCACGCAGTTGCGGTGCGCTGTCCAGGCCGCAGGCGCGCATGAAGGCGAGGGTCTCGTCGATGCGGTCGGCGAGCTGGCTGTACTTCTCCGTCAGCGCCGAGTTGGCGATGAAGTCGAGGTTCCACTGGTGCACCTGATGCACATCGGCGAAGCCGCCCTGGGCGAAGGCGCGCAGCAGGTTCAGGCTGGCGGTGGACTGGTGGTAGGCCTGCAGCAGGCGTTCCGGGTCGGGGATGCGGCTGGCTTCGTCGAAGCCGATGCCGTTGACGATGTCGCCCCGGTAGGCGGGCAGGGTGACGCCGCCGATGGTCTCGTCATTGGCCGAGCGCGGCTTGGCGAACTGGCCGGCCATGCGCCCCACCTTCACCACCGGGCAGCCGGCGGCGAAGGTCATGACGATGGCCATCTGCAGCAGCACCTTGAAGGTGTCGCGGATCTTCGCGGCGGAGAACTCGGCGAAGCTCTCGGCGCAGTCGCCACCCTGCAGCAGGAAGGCGCGCCCTTCGGTGACCTCGGCGAACTGCCGGCGCAGTTCGCGGGCCTCGCCGGCGAACACCAGCGGCGGGTAGCTGGCCAGGGTCTGCTCGACCTGGGCCAGGCGGGCGGCATCGGGGTAGACGGGTTGTTGCAGGATGGGCCGGGTTCTCCAGCTGTCCGGGCTCCAGGGGGCGTGGCGCGAGGTGTCGTTCATCGAGGGCTCGAAAGGGGCGGGTGGGGCGATGGCGAATGGTAACCGAAAGCCCCGCCGGCCCGCGATCAGGCCGGGGCGTCCGCCAGGTCGCGGCGCAGGGCGTCGATGTGCTGGCGCAGGGCGGCGCGGTAGCTGTCCTTGTGTACGTAGTAGGCCATGCGCGCCAGGGGCAGGTAGGCGTAGCCGCCGTCCACGCGCTGGCCGGCCCGCTCGGCCTTGGTCCGGGCCAGGTGTTCGGCGGAGGCGGCACCGGCCTGGCGCTGGCGGATGAACAGCGCCACCAGCTCGGCCTGCTCCGCGCGGCCCTGCCAGCCCAGGCCGGAGGCCTCGACCATGCCGAGCATGAACAGGTTGTCGTGCCGGGGATGGAAGATGTTCAGGTACAGCGCCGGCGCGTCGGCGTCCTCGCGCCAGTTCAGCGCGTCGCGGGTGATGAAGGGGTAGTCCAGGCGGTAGCCGGTGGCTTGCAGGATGAGGTCGTATTCGCCTCGCTGGCCGTCGCTGAAGGTGACGCCGTGGCCTTCGACCGCCTGCACGTCGGGGCGCGCACGGATGTCGCCATGGCCGAGGTGGTGCAGCACCAGGGCGTTCACCACCGGGTGTGCCTCGTAGAGCCGGTAGTCCGGGTCGGGCAGGCCGTAGTCCGAGGGCTTGCCGATCAGGGCGCGCACCAGGGCGGCGTCGAGGCGCTGCTTGAGCGGGCGCGGCAGCTTCACTGCGCCGCCGAAGGTGTCGATGGGCCGGCCGAGCAGGAATTTGGGCAGGAAGTAGTAGCCCCGGCGTACCGAGAGGTCCACCGAGCGGGCGCGGTGCACCGCGTCCACGGCGATGTCGCAGGCCGAGTTGCCGCAGCCGATCACCAGCACGCGCTTGCCTTCGAATACCGCCGCCGAGCGGTACTGCGCCGAGTGCAGTTGCTCGCCGGCGAAGTGGCCCGGCAGCGGCGGCTGGTTGGGGGTGTGCAGGGTGCCGCTGGCGATCAGCACCCCGTCCACCGCCCACTCCCGTGCCTGGCCCGCCTGGCGGGTGAGGATGCGCCAGCCTTCGCCCTGTGGCTCGATGTGTTCCACCGTGGCGCCGAACTGGTAGTGCCCATGCAGGCCGAAGTGCCGTGCGTAGTCGTGGAAGTAGCGGCGCATCTCGCGGTGGTGCGGGTAGGGCGCCACGTCGTCGGCCATGGGGAATTCGCTGAACTCGGTGGTGCGCTTCGAGGAGATCAGGTGCGCCGATTCGTAGAGCGTGCTGTGGGGGTTGTCGATGTCCCAGAGCCCGCCGACGTCCTGGTGCTGCTCGAAGCCGACGAAGGGAATGCCGTGGCGTTGCAGTTGGCGGGCCGCGCTCAGGCCGGCGGGGCCGGCGCCGATGATGGCGTACATGGGGAAAGCACCTCTTGGCTGGTATTCTTCTCGGGCTTTTTTGCCGGGCCTTGGCCTGGACGGATTATGGCGAGGTGCGTGCACTTCGCTTCAATGGCAAACGGCGCCGTTGTGGCGCGACCCTGGTGCGAATTGTCACGGGGCGTGGGGAGAGGGGATGCGCGAGGAGCGATTGCTCGCCGAGGTGCACGATGCCTTCGGCGTGATCCGGGTACTGGAAGTGGGCGACTACCGCTTCCTCGAATTCGGCGAGGCGGTGGAGCAGAGCTGTGTCTTCACCGCCGACCCTAGCTGGCTGGAGTACGACTACACCCGCGCCATGCTGGTGGGGGCGCTGTGCCACGAGGCGCCGGAGAGCGCGCTGTTCCTCGGCCTGGGCGCCGGCACCCTGACCCAGGCGTGCATGAAGTTCCTGCCGCTGGACGACGTGGAGGTGGTGGAGCTGCGCCCGGACGTGCCGCGCCTGGCCATGGAGTACCTGGGGCTGGACGACGACCCGCGGCTGACGGTGCGGATCGGCGATGCCCTGGAGCTGCTGCCGACGACCGAGACGGCCGACCTGATCTTCGTCGATCTCTACACCGACACTGGCCCGGGCGTCGGCCACCTGGCCTGGCGCTTTCTGGAGGACTGCCAGCAGCGCCTCAACCCGGGCGGCTGGCTGGTGATCAACCAGTGGGCCGGCGACGATGGCCGCCCGTTGGGGGCGGCCCTGCTGCGCGGGCTGTTCCACCGTCATTACTGGGAGTGCCCGGTGAAGGAGGGCAACGTGGTGCTGATCATCCCGGCCGACCTGGACCAGCGCCTCGACCAGGCGGCCCTTCGTGCCCGCGCCGAAGCCCTGGCACCGCGCCTGGGCTACTCCCTGCAACCGCTGCTGGACGTGCTCCGCGAGGCCACCTGAGCCGCGCGGGAGCCAGTGCCATGGCCGTGGGTGATCGAAAGTCTGACTTGCCGGTCGGAATTCATTATCCTGCGGCCTCCAACTTGCTGTGCCGTACAACCCATCACTAAGAAGGACAATCCAAATGGCTCAAGTAACCCTCAAGGGCAACCCGGTTTCCGTCGACGGCCAACTGCCGGCCAAGGGCGCCCAGGCGCCGGCGTTCAGCCTGGTTGGCAGCAACCTGGCCGACGTGACCCTGGCCAGCCTGGCCGGCAAGCGCAAGGTGCTGAACATCTTCCCGAGCGTGGACACCCCGACCTGCGCCACCTCCGTGCGCACGTTCAACGCCGAAGCCAGCAAGCTGGCCAACACCGTGGTGCTGTGCATCTCCGCTGACCTGCCGTTCGCCCAGAGCCGCTTCTGCGGTGCCGAAGGCCTGGAGAACGTGATCAACCTGTCCACCATGCGCGGCGCCCAGTTCCTCAAGGACTACGGCGTGGCCATCTCCAGCGGCCCCCTGGCCGGCGTCGCCGCCCGTGCCGTGGTGGTGCTGGACGAGAACGACAAGGTGCTGCACAGCGAGCTGGTCGCCGAGATCGCCGACGAGCCGAACTACGCGGCTGCCATCGCCGCCCTCTGAGCGAGCGGTGAATGAAGAAGGGAGGCCTGGGGCCTCCCTTTTTTGTGGGTGCTAACGACGGCTATTGGGCTTCACCACCCTCTCGTCTGCACTGCCGGCGTTCGGCACGCACAGGTGCAGGTGAGTTCAGCGCTATGCGCGCCGCTTGCCTTGCACCGTTGCTCAGTTGGTGACGCGCCTGAGGAGGTGGCCTTGGGCGTCATATTCGTAGATCACCGTCTGATTGCCCTCAGTCACCTTGGTCGGCAGGGGGAGGGTAGGGTGCCACTCGGTCAGGACGATTCGTTGCTCTGGCTTGCCGAGGGCTTCCGTCAACTGGGTAACCAGCCCGCGGTCGTTGTACGCATAGGCCGTGACATTACCCTGCCAGTCGGTTTTGGTCTTGGTCAGGCCGTTGTCGTAATAGGTGTAACTCTGGTTGGCAGCCAGGCAGGACGTGGAGGCTTGGCCTGCAACCGAGACCAGGCGACGCGCCCCACCGACTGTGGCGTAGATGTAGACATCCTGCTTGCCCAGCGGGTTGGTGACGGTGGTGGTATCGGCGGTGAATGCGAAGGTCGTCTTGTCGGTACCGGCGTGACTGCTCTCGATAGCTCGGCCCTGTGCGTCATAACGCCAAGTGGCGTAGCGAACTCCGCGCTCATCGGTAATGCCGGTCAGCGCATAGGGGTAGCGGGTGTCTTCGTAGTGGTACTGACGGGCGGTGGTACTGCCGGAAGCCAGCGTGCGGGTTACGCCTGTCAGATTGCCGTGCGCGTCATAGGCGTACTTAATCTTCTCGCCATTACCCGCTAGCGTCTGCAGCAGGTTGCCTGTGTAGGCCAGTGTAAGTTGATGGCCGAAATCGTCACGCACCGACGCAAGATTGCCTGCGACATCATAGTCGAGCCACTGCGAGAGTCCGGAAGGACTGATCACCTGTATCAACTGTCCCGCCGGTGCAAATACGTAACGGGTATTGGACGCGTCCAGATAGTGGTAGGAGGTCACGGCTCCCATGCCATCCCGCACCTTGGTCAGTGACGACGGAGACGGATAGGTGCTCTGGCCTTCTCGGGTGAATCCCATTCGGCTGCCGTCCGGGAATAACACACTGGCTGAGCCGTCATTATTGGCGGCGAGGAAATAACTGAAGTTGTTCGACCACTGTTTCTGGCCGGCTACAGGCACGTTGTTTGCGAAATCGGTGGCCGGTTCGAGGGGTGTCCAGGCTGCGGCTGGCCCGAAGTAGTCAGCGGGTTGGGTGTAGCGGGTCCATTTGGCTTTTTCAGCGGACGTCAGATCAGCAATCACCGCTGCCGTCACGGCTCCCCTGGCTTCAGGAGCAGATTGGCTGCGGTAGGTCCTCTGGAACATCAAGGGAAAGGCTGAATCGATACTAATGTCTGGCGCCTCCTGCTGTATTTTCTCTCCGGAATTGATAGCAATCGGATTACTTCGGCATTGCTTCAACTCGGGCGTCACTGTTTCGACTGGCTGACATTGTCCGGTCGTGGTGTCGAAGATGTTGCCGGGTGGGCAATAGGTGACGCACTCTCCATTCTTCTCGACATAAGGACTTGAGCATGTGCGGCAGGCCAGATTGGCTACCTCGGACACTTTTCTGGGTATGTTGCCTTCCAGTCCCGATGGGGAGCGAATCCAAAGCACTTGGCAGCTTAGCCCGCTCGCAGTCATTTGTACGCGAGATGGCCAAGGGTAGTAACCGCAGAGGTGATGAGAACCCATCTGAGCAACACATGAAGACTCCAGGTTGGCGTGATACCTCCCACTGGCCCTGCATGAGTCACTGAATTGCTGAATCTGCTGTGAAGAACAAATGGCCTGCGGTGTCCCAGAGACTGCAGGTTTGTATATCAGTGTGCAGAAACATAGGAAAATAATTTTTAATATTAACTGGCTCCGTGTCACTGTTAACTCCTTTTGATTTCGGGGGCTATCTAAGGTTTATTTCAAGCTTTTGGCTTGGTTGTCGTTTATGAGGTGTGGTGCAATTATCGATCGTGATTGTTTGCGGCTGGGTTTCTGTGCTGTTCTGTGTTCGCGGAAAGAGTTATCCAGGAAAAGAGAGGTTGTGCAGAGGGGCTTCAGTGATCTCGATGGCTCTAAAGTTTGAGACTCTAATTCTTGTGGTTTCGGACATGCAGGGCATGTAGGTGTAGATGTAACCGCCGTCCACTGCGCGGATCAGGAGGTCGGCTTGAGGCAATATTTCCTCGTATTGGCTTTTGTGGGAGATGGTCATTGGTGCGCTGGAAAAGTAGATGTCCATCCATTCCACTGCGACGGCCTTGCGGAGAAGTTCTAGAAATTTCGTTGTCTTGAAGTGAGGGTGATTCGTGTCGATCAGGAGTTCGCTCAATATTGGCCCCTCCACCAAATCCAGATACACATATTTTTCTCTCATGCTGAACCGGAAATTCTCCGTGAACTCAGCGAGCATCACGCCATCAAGCATGGGGGTTCTATATATCGATTGGGTCCAGATGTCTTTCGTGTGATTCATGAGCCTGAAACGCCTTGTGGAAGTCAGGTCTGTGGAATTATCTTCAAGGCTTTTCTGGGTCTTTAGGAAAGGAACGCAGCTGAGCAATACATTGATAATCTGCTCGGTTGGTTAATCTTCTGTTCAGGGATAATCAAGTCCCACCCCGTATCTGGGAGTTCGTAGCGCATTGCCATGTGGGCCTCCAGCCAATCATGGTGGCGATTCTACCTGTGCCGACTTTTCGTACAGAACCTGGCAGGAAAAATCCAAGCAAATATATTCATTGCAACCAAGCCGCGAGAGCCAGATAGATTAATAGGATACCCACCGACGCAACCGTAAGCATTCAGCCCCTATCCAACCCAATCAGATCACTTTCCACATACCGCCCCGTCTCCGGATCGCAATCCCTGAAGTAGTTGTAAGCAGCCTGCCGCGAAAACTAATTCTCATAAGTAGTGCAGCGATCCTCGTTGCTAGAACATAGCCATATTGAGTATCTAGCCCATAGCTTTCTGTATGGATTCTCCACATTAATCTCTCTCATGACAGGCATTACTTGGTTGTGAAGCACACCCAGCCAGAAAGATGGTGTTTTATTATTGGCTAACGCCAATGGCAAGACAGCAAACGGCAGGGAGAGAATGACTATTAAAACCGCCAGCATGATAGCAGTGACTATAGCTGTATTTTTTTTGTTCACCGGCTATTTTCCTTGAATTTTTTATCAATGTTATCAAGCAGAACAGGATCGTAGTTGAAGTATCGATCCCAAAAATTCTCCGTATCCACTGTGAATTTTGATGCTGGCCCTGCGTTTGTTGTGACATCACCACTTGGTGCAACTATTTGCCTCACCTCATAACCATAACAAATGTCGCCTTGACTTAGATTTTGTGATCCACCAAGTATGCCCGTAGACGTATTCCCTCCAGACGTGCAGGTGTACTTGCACTGCTTATTTCCATTTTCGTCATAACCACAACCAAAGTCTTCAGGCATGCATACGGCTTCAACAAGCCCATAAGGATCAATTCGGGTCAACGGATTTCCTCGAACATACCCGTATGTATTCAACCCCCCATTCAATCCAATCGGGTCACTCTCGACATAACGCCCGGTCTCCGGGTCGTAATCCCTGAAGTAGTTGTAATACAGCCCACTGTGCGCATCGGCGATCTGTCCGGGGAAGCGCAGGATCACGTCAATGGTGCTGCCGTGGGTCTTGGGTTGCCCGATGCCAAAGGCATCGCTCTGCCAGCTCCACACCAAGTTGCCGCTCTGGTTGGTGGCCAGGCGGGGGGTGTTGAGGTGGTCGCTGTGCAGGTAGGTGAGGGTGGTGCTGTCGACAACGGTGCCGGCGAAGTTGTAGGCAAGGTCGATCTGGGCGATGGGCAGGTCATCGAGCCAGACGTAGTAGCTGGCTTTGCTCTTTA
>NZ_LXJQ01000026.1:0-81646 GCF_001728925.1 Pseudomonas sp. 1D4 | reverse complement strand
ACGCACTGGCGGCGTGTGGCTTGCCGCTTAAACGCCCAGGTAGTCGAGGATGCCTTCGGCGGCGGTGCGGCCTTCGAAGATCGCGGTGACCACCAGGTCGGAGCCGCGCACCATGTCGCCACCGGCGAAGACCTTGGGGTTGCTGGTCTGGTGCTTGTACTGCGCCTGGGCCGGGGCGACGACGCGACCCTGGCTGTCGATGCGGATGTCGAACTGCTCGAACCACGGCGCCGGGCTGGGACGGAAGCCGAAGGCGATCAGCACGGCGTCGGCCGGGATGATCTCTTCGGAGCCGGGGATCGGCTCGGGGCTGCGGCGGCCACGGGCGTCGGGCTCGCCGAGGCGGGTTTCGACGACCTTGACGCCTTCCACCTTGCCGTCGCCGACGATGGCGATGGGCTGGCGGTTGAAGAGGAACTTCACGCCCTCTTCCTTGGCGTTCTTCACTTCTTTGCGCGAGCCGGGCATGTTCTCTTCGTCACGGCGGTAGGCGCAGGTGACGGCCTTGGCGCCCTGGCGGATGGAGGTGCGGTTGCAGTCCATGGCGGTGTCGCCGCCGCCGAGGACGACGACGCGCTTGCCCTTCATGTCGACGAAGTCCTCGGGGGACTTCTCGAAGCCGAGGTTGCGGTTGACGTTGGCGATGAGGAAGTCCAGCGCGTCATGCACGCCGGGCAGGTCTTCGCCGGGGAAGCCGCCCTTCATGTAGGTGTAGGTGCCCATGCCCATGAACACGGCATCGAACTCACCGAGCAGTTGCTCCAGGGTGATGTCCTTGCCGACTTCGGTGTTGAGGCGGAACTCGATGCCCATGCCGGTGAAGACTTCGCGGCGACGGCTGAGGACGTGCTTTTCGAGCTTGAACTCGGGGATGCCGAAGGTCAGCAGGCCACCGATCTCGGGGTTCCTGTCGAACACCACGGGGGTCACGCCATTGCGCACCAGGACGTCGGCACAGCCGAGGCCGGCCGGGCCGGCGCCGATGACGGCGACGCGCTTGCCGGTGGGCTTGACCTTGGACATGTCCGGGCGCCAGCCCATGGCGAAGGCGGTGTCGGTGATGTACTTCTCCACCGAGCCGATGGTGACCGCGCCGAAGCCGTCGTTGAGGGTGCAGGCCCCTTCGCAGAGGCGGTCCTGCGGGCAGACGCGGCCGCAGACCTCGGGCAGGGTGTTGGTCTGGTGGGACAGTTCGGCGGCGGCGAGGATGTTGCCTTCGGAGACCAGCTTCAGCCAGTTGGGGATGAAGTTGTGGACCGGGCACTTCCATTCGCAATAGGGGTTGCCGCAGCCCAGGCAGCGGTGGGCCTGGTCGGCCGCTTGCTGGGGCTTGAAGGTGTCGTAGATCTCGACGAATTCCTTTTTGCGCTGGCGCAGCAGTTTCTTCTTCGGATCCTTGCGCCCGACCTCGATGAACTGGAAGTCGTTGTTCAGACGTTCAGTCATTTGGAAAACCTCTTAACAGCAGCGGCACGTCAGGGCGGCACGCTGCAAGACTCATCACGGTTGGCCAGCGGGCCCGGCGTCGGTGACGCGCAGGCTCGCGGCTCGGGCGCTTGTTATTGCGGGTTGGCTCGGGTGCTGGAGAGCAGCGACGCGAGGTTCGCAGCCTTCGGCTTGACCAGCCAGAACCGGCGCAGGTAGTCGTCCAGGTTTTCCAGCAGGTGGGCACCCCAGTCGCTGGAGGTTTCCTTGACGTACTCCACCAGCACGCTGTGCAGGTGGCTGCGGTAGGCCTCCATGGACTCGTTGCTGATGCGCTGGATTTCCACCAGTTCGTGGTTGACCCGGTCGACGAAGCTGTTGTCCATGTCCAGCACGTAGGCGAAGCCGCCGGTCATGCCGGAACCGAAGTTGTAGCCGGTCTTGCCGAGGACGCAGACGAAGCCACCGGTCATGTATTCGCAGCAGTGGTCGCCGGTGCCTTCCACGACGGCATGGGCGCCGGAGTTGCGCACGCCGAAGCGTTCCCCGGCGGTGCCGGCGGCGAACAGCTTGCCGCCGGTGGCGCCGTAGAGGCAGGTGTTGCCGATGATGGCCGACTCCTGGCTCTTGAACGGGCTGCCCTTGGGCGGGGTGATGACCAGCTTGCCGCCGGTCATGCCCTTGCCGACGTAGTCGTTGGCGTCGCCTTCGAGGTAGAGGTCCAGGCCGCCGGCGTTCCATACGCCGAAGCTCTGGCCGGCGGTGCCCTTGAAGCGGAAGGTCACGGGGGTGTCCTTCATGCCCTGGTTGCCGTAGCGGCGGGCGATCTCGCCGGAGATGCGTGCGCCGATGGAGCGGTCGCAGTTGCCGATGGCGAGGTCGAAGCAGCCACCGGACTTGCTTTCGATGACGCCCTTGGCCATGTCCCACATGCGCTCGGCCAGCAGGCCGGGGTCGAACGGCGGGTTGCGGTCCACCTGGCAGTACTGGGGCTTGTCGGCCGGGATGCGGTCGCTGCCCAGCAGGGGGGTGAGGTCGAGGTTGCCCTGCTTGGCGGTCTCGCCCGGCAGGATGTCGAGCAGGTCGGTGCGGCCGATCAGCTCGCCGAGGCTGCGTACACCGACGCGGGCCAGCCACTCGCGGGTTTCTTCGGCGACGTAGGTGAAGAAGTTCATCACCATTTCGACGGTGCCGATGAAGTGGTCCTTGCGCAGCTTGTCGTTCTGGGTGGCGACGCCGGTGGCGCAGTTGTTCAGGTGGCAGATGCGCAGGTACTTGCAGCCCAGGGCGATCATCGGGGCGGTGCCGAAGCCGAAGCTCTCGGCGCCGAGGATGGCGGCCTTGATGACGTCGAGGCCGGTCTTCAGGCCGCCGTCGGTCTGCACGCGAACCTTGCCGCGCAGGTCGTTGCCACGCAGGGTCTGGTGCGCTTCGGAGAGGCCCAGTTCCCAGGGGCTGCCGGCGTACTTGATGGAGGTCAGCGGGGAGGCGCCGGTGCCGCCGTCATAGCCGGAGATGGTGATCAGGTCGGCATAGGCCTTGGCCACGCCGGCGGCGATGGTGCCGACGCCGGGCTCGGCCACGAGCTTCACCGAGACCAGGGCCTGGGGGTTGACCTGCTTGAGGTCGTAGATCAGTTGGGCCAGGTCTTCGATGGAGTAGATGTCGTGGTGCGGCGGCGGGGAGATCAGGGTGACGCCGGGCACGGCATAGCGCAGGCGGGCGATGAGGCCGTTGACCTTGCCGCCGGGCAGTTGGCCGCCTTCACCGGGCTTGGCACCCTGGGCGACCTTGATCTGCAGCACTTCGGCGTTGACCAGGTACTCGGGGGTGACGCCGAAGCGGCCGGTGGCGACCTGCTTGATCTTGGAGCTGCGCACGGTGCCGTAGCGGGCGGGGTCTTCGCCGCCTTCGCCGGAGTTGGAGCGCGCGCCCAGGCGGTTCATGGCCTCGGCAATGGCTTCGTGGGCTTCCGGGGACAGGGCGCCGAGGGAGATGCCGGCGGAGTCGAAGCGCTTGAGGATGTCGCCGACGGGCTCGACCTCTTCCAGTGACAGGGGCTGGGCGCTCTCCTTGACCTTGAGCAGGTCGCGGATCATGGACACCGGGCGCTGGTCCACCAGGGCGCTGTACTGCTTGTAGGTTTCGTAGCTGCCCTGCTGCACGGCGGCCTGCAGGGTGTTGACCACGTCGGGGTTGTAGGCGTGGTACTCGCCGCCGTAGACGAACTTGAGCAGGCCGCCCTGCTGGATCGGCTTGCGGTTGCTCCAGGCTTCCTGGGCGAGCAGCTTCTGTTCACTCTCGATGTCGACGAAGCGGGCGCCCTGGATGCGGCTGGCAACGCCACGGAAGCTGAGGTCGACGACTTCGTCGGCCAGGCCGACGGCTTCGAACAGTTGGGCACCGCGGTAGGAGGCGATGGTGGAGATGCCCATCTTCGAGAGGATCTTCAGCAGGCCCTTGGAGATGCCTTTGCGGTAGTGCTTGAAGACTTCGTAGAGGTCGCCGAGGACTTCGCCGGTGCGGATCAGGTCGGCCAGCACTTCGTAGGCGAGGTAGGGGTAGACGGCGGAGGCGCCGAAGCCCACCAGTACGGCGAAGTGGTGCGGGTCACGGGCGGTGGCGGTCTCGACCAGGATGTTGCAGTCGCAGCGCAGGCCCTGCTCCACCAGGCGGTGGTGCACGGCGCCGACGGCCAGGGAGGCGTGGGCGGGCAGCTTGCCGGGGGCGATGTGGCGGTCGCTGAGGACCAGCAGTACCTTGCCGGCGCGCACGGCTTCTTCGGCCTGGTCGGCGATGTTGCGCACGGCGGCTTCGAGGCCGATGGACTCGTCGTAGTTGAGGTCGATGACCTGGCGCTCGAAGCCTTCGCGGTCGAGGGTCATCAGGGCACGCCACTTGGCCGGGGAAATCACCGGGCTGCTGAGGATGACGCGGCTGGCGTGGGCCGGGGACTCGGAGAAGATGTTGCGCTCGGCGCCCAGGCAGATTTCCAGGGACATGACGATGGCTTCGCGCAGCGGGTCGATCGGCGGGTTGGTGACCTGCGCGAACTGCTGGCGGAAGTAGTCGTAGGTGGAGCGCACGCGCTTGGACAGGACGGCCATGGGGGTGTCGTCACCCATGGAGCCAACCGCTTCCTGGCCCTGCTCGGCGAGCGGGCGCAGCACCTGGTCACGCTCTTCGAAGGTGACCTGGAACATTTTCATGTACTGCTTGAGCTGGTCGCTGTCGTAACTGGCGACGCCGTGGTCGTCGTCGAGCTTGGCCTGGATGCGCACGGCGCTCTGGCGCAGCCACTGCTTGTAGGGGTGGCGCGACTTGAGGCGGCTGTCGATGTCCTCGGTGTTGAGGATCTGGCCGGTCTCGGTGTCGACGGCGAGGATCTGGCCGGGGCCGACGCGGCCCTTGGCGATGACGTCCTCGGGCTTGTAGTCCCACACGCCGATTTCGGAGGCGAGGGTGATGTAGCCGTTCTTGGTGGTGACCCAGCGGGCCGGGCGCAGGCCGTTGCGGTCGAGCAGGCAGACGGCGTGGCGGCCGTCGGTCAGCACGACGCCGGCGGGGCCGTCCCAGGGCTCCATGTGCATGGAGTTGTATTCGTAGAAGGCACGCAGGTCGGCATCCATGGTTTCCATGTTCTGCCAGGCCGGCGGGATGATCATGCGCACGCCACGGAACAGGTCGATGCCGCCGGTGACCATCAGTTCGAGCATGTTGTCCATGCTGGAGGAGTCGGAACCGACGCGGTTGACCAGCGGGCCGAGTTCGTCGATGTCGGGCAGTTGCTCGTTGGCGAACTTGGTGCGACGGGCGACGGCCCAGTTGCGGTTGCCGGTGATGGTGTTGATCTCGCCGTTGTGGGCGAGGAAGCGGAAGGGCTGCGCCAGCGGCCACTTCGGCAGGGTGTTGGTGGAGAAGCGCTGGTGGAAGACGCAGATGGCGGTCTGCAGGCGTTCGTCACCCAGGTCCGGGTAGAACTGCTGCAGGTCGGCCGGCATCATCAGGCCTTTGTAGATGATGGTCCTGTTGGAGAAGCTGCAGACGTAGTGGTCGGCGTCGGCGGCGTTGGCCACGGACGAGCGACGACGCGCGCTGAACAGCTTGACCGCCATCTCCTGGTCGGACAGACCTTCGCCGCCGATGAACACCTGTTCGATCTGCGGCAGGCGCTCCAGGGCCAGCCGGCCGAGGACACTGGTGTCCACCGGGACCTTGCGCCAGCCGACCAGTTGCAGGCCGGCGGCTTCGATCTCGCGATTCATGTTCGCGCGGGCGACTTCGGCACGGGCGTTGTCCTGGTTGAAGAACACCATGCCCACGGCGTATTGCCCGGGCAGGTCGACGCCGAAGGTTTCCCTGGCAATCGCACGCAGGAACAGGTCGGGTTTCTGGATCAGCAGGCCACAGCCGTCGCCGGTCTTGCCGTCGGCGTTGATACCGCCGCGGTGGGTCATGCAGGTCAGTGCTTCAATCGCGGTTTGCAGAAGATGGTGACTGGCCTCGCCCTGCATGTGGGCAATCAGGCCGAAGCCGCAGTTATCCTTGAACTCATCAGGATGGTACAGACCTGCTTTCATAGGGGAACTCTCACCAGAGCAGCCTCTTTTTAGAGGCGGAATTTCTTTTAATTCAACCAGTTACCTCTCGCGCCAGACTTGACGCCAGCTTTGCGTAGGCAAAAGGGAGGTCAGTGTACATATCCACTGGGGTCGTTACAAATCTGCACGACGATTCGGTGAAAGTATTTGTCGCAAAAGCGAAGGAATAGACCGGAAGGTCGTGCTAGCGACTTTCCGGTCACATCTGAGGATGCCAAGTGACAGGTGAGCCCGGGACCGGGCTCAGCGGGCCATCTCTTGCTGGATGCTGGCGAAGCTCTTCGGCCAGGGCTTGCCGGCCTGCACCTTGGCGGGCAGGGCCTTGATGGCGGCCTGGGCGGCATTTCGGCTGGCGAAATTACCATAAGTGACCACGTACAGTGGCTTACCCTGGTGCAGCTTCTTGAAGTAACGGTACTCGCCACCGTTCTGCTGGATGAAGGACTTGGCGCTGGCTTCGGAGCTGGTGCCAAGGATCTGCACGGCGTAGTTGCCACCTGCCTGGGCACGGTACCAGCCATCACCTGCAGCGCCACCCGTGGAGGCGACTGCAGCAGGCTTGGCAGCGGCCTTCTCGGCCGGCTTGGCTGCCGGTGCGGTCGCTGCGGGCTTGGCGGTCGGCGCCGGGGTTGCTGCGGGCTTGGTCGGCTGCGCACTGGGTGTGGCCTGGGCCACGGCCGGAGCGGCAGGTGCGGTGGCCGGCGGCGCCGGTCGGGTAGCCGGCTGCTGGGTGACGATGGGTGCGGGCGGCTGGGCCGGCGCGGGGCTGGCTGTGGCTCCAATGGGCGGGGCGACCGTGGTCACGGTAGGCGGCACGGTGCTGCCTGCGGGTGGGGTACCGGCTTCATCCTGATCTTCCTGGCCGGCGGCCTGGGCCAGCGGCTCACGGATGACCGGCTGGGCTTCGCCCACCAGCGGCAGGGGCAGCGGCTGCGACGAGCCGGCGAACTCGACGGCCGGCGCTTCACCGGGTTTGCCCGGCTGCTCAGGCGTGGACGGGGCAACGCCCTGGCCCAGGGGCAGTTGTGCCGTGGTGGGCTGGGCCGGTGTGCTGTGATCGGTACGGCCTTGCATGAGCCAGGCAGCGACGACACCGACCGCGACGACGCCCAGTGCCAGCAGGTGCTTCTTCGGTAGATTCAAGCTGAACCCTCCTTTGCGCGATGCGCCCCGCTCGGCGAGCATCGCTTCCACCAGGAGCTCGCGAGCGGCCTGATTGATGCCGCCGGGCCAGCCTCCGGACTGGAGGTGGATGTCTTCGATCTGTTCCTCGGTCAGCAGGTCGATACTCTGGCCGGCACCTTCAAGGCGCTGCGCCAGGTATTCGCGGGTTTCGTCCTCGCTGTAGGGCAGAAGTTCAATGGCGTGGAAGCGTTCTTCACCATCGGCGACCAGTTCCAGGCGCGGCAGCAGCGAGGAGTCGGCGAAGAGGAAGACGTGAGGGCGCGATTCGCCGCTTCCGGCCGCCAGGGCCAGCAGGTTGTCGACGCTGGTGTCGTCCAGGTCCTCGGCGTCATCGACGAGGAGGTAGACCTCCTGGCCGGTCAGGGCCAGTTGGCCGACCTGGGCGAGGATGGAGCGGCTGTCCGCCTGGGGAATGCCGAGTGCCTGGGCGATCAGGCGCATCAGGCCACCGGCTTCAGCGGCGCCGCGCGCGGACACGACCACGCTCTGCACGGCCTGTTTGTTGGTGCTGGCAACCAGGGCCTGGCGCAGCAGGGTCTTGCCGGCGCCGGCCGGGCCAGTCACCACCAGCAACAGTTGGCTGTAGCGAGCCAGGTGGTGCAGCTGGCCGAGGACGGGCTTGCGCTGGGCTGGGTAGAACTTGAAGCCGGGGACCCGTGCGGCGAACGGGTCATGGGTGAACTGGTAATGGGCCAGGAAGGCCTCTTCAGCATGCAGGCTGCTCATGGGACTGTTTTTACTCTCCAAGCTCTTCGGCCAGGGCGCGGTAATCGGCGCTCAGGGTCTCGTCCAGAATGTTGCCCGGGTAATCGGCGGTAACCACCGCCTCTCCGAGCCGGCTCAGCAGCACAAGGCGCAACTGGCCATCGATCACTTTCTTGTCTACGGCCATGTGTTCCAGGAAATGGGCGGGAGTCATCTCCTGGGGCGGCACGATCGGCAGGCCCGCTGCACGCAGCAGGCGTATGGAACGGTCGCGCTCTGCGGCGTCGATCCAGCCGAGGCGACGGGACATCTCCAGGGCCATGACGGTCCCGGCGGCCACCGCCTCGCCATGCAGCCAGACGCCGTAGCCCATGTGGGTCTCGATGGCGTGGCCGAAGGTGTGCCCCAGGTTGAGGGTGGCGCGGATGCCGGATTCGCGTTCGTCGGCACCGACTACGCGAGCCTTGGCGGCACAGGAGCGCTCTATGGCCACGGTCAGCGCCGTCGGCTCCAAGGCCAGCAGGGCATCCATGTGCGTTTCGAGCCAGTCGAGGAATGGCGCGTCGCAGATCAGGCCGTATTTGATCACTTCGGCAAGCCCGGCGGAGAGTTCGCGAGGCGGCAACGTGCGCAGGGTCGCAGTATCGATCAGCACGGCCTTGGGCTGGTAGAAGGCACCGACCATGTTCTTGCCCAGGGGGTGGTTGATGCCAGTCTTGCCACCGACCGAGGAGTCCACCTGGGACAGAAGGGTGGTCGGTACCTGGATGAAGTCGACGCCGCGCTGGTAGCAGGCGGCGGCAAAGCCAGCCATGTCGCCGATGACGCCGCCGCCCAGCGCGATGATGGTGGTGCGGCGGTCATGACGTGCAGTGAGCAGGCCATCGAAGATGAGCTGGAGGGTTTCCCAGTTCTTGAAGGACTCGCCATCGGGCAGAACGATGGGCTGCACCTTGCAGCCGCCGAGGGTCTGGGTCAGCCGTTCGAGATAAAGCGGGGCGACGGTTTCGTTGGTGACGATGGCCACCTGCTTGCCGGCGATATGCGGCGCAAACAGCTCGGCCTTCGACAACAGGTCGGCACCGATGTGGATGGGATAGCTACGCTCGCCGAGATCGACCTGAAGTGTCCGCATGAGGCCCCCACTATGAAAAAGGGCACTAGGATAACGCAGTTCCGCCCGCCCTTTAACGGGGCGGAAGGCCCTGTAGTCGATCGAGTATTTCTTGCACCACCAGGCGAGGCGGGCGCTCATCGGTCTCGATGATGATGTCGGCGATCTCACGGTAGAGCGGATCACGGATGGCCATGAGGTCACGGAGGACCTTGGCCGGATCAGCCGTCCGCAGGAGCGGCCGGTTGCGATCCTTGGACGTCCGGCCGATCTGCTGCTCGACGGAAGTGTAGAGGTAAACCACCCGGCCACCCGATCGCAGCGCTTCACGGTTGGCAGGCCGAAGTACTGCGCCCCCCCCCGTCGCCACGACCAGTCCATCGGCCTCGCAAAGCTCCTGGATCATGGTCTGTTCGCGGTCTCGGAAGCCCTGCTCCCCCTCCACATCGAAAATCCAGGGAATATTCGCACCCGTTCGCTGTTCGATCTCCTTGTCGGAGTCCTTGAACGGCAAACGGAGTTCCTTGGCAAGCAAACGCCCGATGGTGCTCTTTCCAGCTCCCATCGGGCCAACGAGGATCAGATTGTGCACTGATATCAGCGACTCACAGCGATAGCCTGGTTGTTCATGATACGCGGAGTCAGGAATACCAACAGCTCGGCTTTCTTATCCTGGACGGTGTCACGCTTGAACAACCGGCCGAGATAAGGAAGATCGCCTAGGAACGGTACCTTGTCGGTGGACTTGGTCTGGGTGTTGGAGAACACGCCGCCAATCACGATGGTTTCGCCGTCGTTTACCAAGACCTTGGCATTGACTTCATTCTTGTTGATCGGCGGCACACCGTTCAGCGCATTAGCGAAGTCAGGGGCATCCTTGGTCACCTTGACTTCCATGATGATGCGGTTGTCAGGAGTGATCTGCGGTGTTACCTCAAGGGACAGTGCAGCTTCTTTGAAGGAGGTGCTAGTGGCACCACTCGAGCTGGCCTCCTGATAAGGAATTTCCGCACCCTTCAGGATCTTGGCAGTTTCCTTGTCAGAGGTAACAACCTTCGGCTGGGAAACGACCTCCCCATTACCGGTTTTCTCCATTGCCGAGAGCTCTAGATCAAGAATGGTGTTATCAGTGACGAAGCCTATGCCAATCGATGAAGAAGGGGTGTTTGCCCCCATATCGACAAAGGTCCCAAGCGCTGTCGCAGGCGATGAACCACCACCTGTACGGTCACCACCTCTTCCACCAATCACAAAATTGTTGTCACCGACGCGTGCGCCTCGCCAGTTCACACCGAGTGATTTGTCATAATCCACGTTCGCCTCAACGATACGTGCCTCAATCATGACCTGGCGAACCGGGATATCGAGCTGGGTAACGATGCGGCGAAGCTCATCCAGCTTGTCCTGGGTCTGGTAGGCAATGATGCTGTTGGTGCGATCATCAACCGTAATGGAGCCACGCTCATCGGTAGTCGATGGCTCTCCGCTCGTTACAGACTGGAAGAGCTTGGCAATATCAGCGGCCTTGGCGTAGTTGACCTGGATAAGCTCGCGACGCAGCGGAGCCAATTCGGAAATCTGCTTCTGAGATTCCAGTTCCTGGCGCTCGCGGGCAGCGATCTCGTCCGCTGGCGCAACCAGCAGCACGTTACCGACCTTGCGCTTGTCCAGCCCTTTGGTTTTCAGGACGAGGTCAAGTGCCTGATCCCACGGCACGTTCTGCAGGCGGAGCGTGATATTGCCTTGTACGGTATCGGAGGCAACCAAGTTCAGATCGGTGAAGTCGGCGATCAGCTGCAGAACCGAACGGACGTCAATATCCTGGAAGTTGAGCGAAAGCTTTTCACCGGAATAGGCAAAGCGCTCGGTTTTGCGCTTCTCCATATCCTCTTGGGTAAGCGGCTTGATACTCACGGTCAGCTTGTTTTCAGTCTGATAGGCCAGGTAGTCGTAGAAGCCGGTCGGCTCAATCACGATGCTGGCATCACCCGAGCCACCCGAGGCACTGACGAACTGAACAGGAGTTGCGAAATCCTTCACATCGAGACGAACACGCAAAGACTCAGGAAGCTGGGTCTTGGAGAAGTCCAAGCGGATCTTTCCACCCTGCTCTTGAATATTAGGACTCACGCTAGGATCGGACAGGGTGATAACCACATTACCCTCGCCCTGCTCCCCTCTCTGGAAATCAATGTTGCTGATCGCCTTGCCCACAGGCGCAAATGCCTTCACGGGAGCAGCGGGTTGAGCAGCAGCAACGGGGGCGCTGCTACGTGCGGACTGCTGTGCGGCACCGGCCGCATCACCTACCAACACATACAGATTGTTACCCTCGACTCGCGTGCTGTAGGGCACAAGCGTCGACAGATTGATAATCATGCGAGTGCGATCTTTTGCCTCGACAATGGTGACACTTCGCGCATTGCCTACACCCAGCTCGCGGTTTTTGCTGCCAAGTTTGTTGGCAACGCCCGGCAGATCCAATGCAATTCTTGCCGGCTGTTCGATCGTGTAGCCTCTTGGCTGTACAACGGGCCCGTCAAAACCGAGTTTCAGCTCGACTTTTCCACCGGGCAGAGCCGCGACATCCAGAGCCTGGAGGTCGGCAGCCAGCAACACGGGCGAAAAGATGGCCGCCAGAAGAGAAAGCCCAAGGCGCGTTAGGGAGCTGTTCATTGTCGAATTCCGTTGTGCAGACCGGTAGTTGTAGTTCATAAAGTCACCCCGCCCTTAAGAGCGTTCCATGAGCGTGAGACTCCGAGGACGCTCAAGCCAGCCACCCTCTCCATCCGGGACTATCTCGACGACATCAATCTTGCCTTCGCTAATCGCGACAACCTTGCCGTCGTTCCGCCCCAGATAATCGCCAACCTTGATCCGGTGCACCCCTCCAGCGCCACGAACCAGAGCGAACATCCCACCGTTATTGGAAAGTGTGCCCACCATCTCGAAAGTTTCGATGTTGAAACCCTCAAGAAATTGCTTGACCCGGGTTTCGTCCGGATGGACATCTTTGCTGCCCTTCAACTTGTTGGCCAGATCAATCTTCACAGGAGGCTGGAAGGGACTGCGCAGCGCGGCCGCACTGTAAGTGAAGGCCTCATAGGGCTGAAACTTGGGCAGCGGTTCGATAGTCCCTTTGGGACGAGCCCGGACCTCATCCATGTAAGCCTGAAGGTCCGAAAAATCGCCGCTGTTCCCACACCCCGATAAACTTGAGATCACAACTAGGGCAAGAACAGCCCTGGAGCTGACGCGCATCATTTCTGCAGCCCCTTGTCGTTATAACGGTAAGTTTTAGCCAATATGCTCATCCGCAGCTTGGAGGTACTTTCCGAACCAAGCGGCGCGATGCTGAAGTCATGCAGGGTCACAATACGAGGCAAACTAGCGACGCCACTAACGAATGTTGCGAGATCGTGATAGCTGCCCACAACCGATATCTGAATGGGCAACTCGATATAAAACTGCTGAACCACTTCCGGCTGAAGCTTGATTTCTTCAAACTCCAAACCGCTACCCAAGCCGGTACGAGTGATATCCTCCAGCAGCCCAGGCACCTCGGTATCGCTGGGCAGCTGGCGAAGAAGCGCACCGAAGGAAGTTTCCATCTCCTTCATCTGCTCCTTATAGGCTTCCAGGTTCGCGGCCTGGAATGCCTTTGTAGTGAACTGCTGCTTCAGTGACTCTTCTTCAGCACGTTGCTGATCAAGCTGCACCTCAAGATCCTTGAGGTGGAAGTTGTAACCCAGCGCGAGAATCGCAGCCATTACCAAAATGCAGGCAATGACCTTAACAGCGGCCGGCCATGAGCCGACGTTATTGAGGTCAAGATCGTTGAGGTCGATCTTGCGCAGGCTTTCGAGAGAATCAGCCAGACTCATTTCTTGGCTCCGGCAGGGTCCGCTGCAGGCTGTGTCTGCTGGACGGTCAGTTGGAACACGTTCGCTTGATCAACGGCACCCGCGGTAATTGCCTTTACCTCTGTCAGGTTAGGCGCGGTCAGCCACTCGGAGGCATCCAGATTTCGCATCAAGTTGGAAACACGGTTGTTGGATTCAGCCGCCCCCGTAATTGCAATGCTGGGGCCCGCCATCTTCACTGTCGTGAAATACACACCATCGGGCAGGGTGCGAACAAGCTGATCAAATACACGGCCAATGATCGGACGATTACCCTGCAGGTCCTGAATGATCTTCATACGCTCCAGCAACTGCTGCCGACGCGTCTTGAGCTCGCTGATTTCCTTGATGCGCGTGTCGAGAACGGAAATCTCCTTGCGCACGAATTCATTCCGAGCATTCTGGTTGTCGATTTCACCATTCAGGTATTGATCACCCAGAAACACTAGACCGGCAGAGATGGCGACGATGCCACCCAGCGCGACCAGGAACCGCTGTTTGCGCTCTTCCCGTAGCTGATCACGCCACGGTAGCAGGTTAATACGCGCCATCAGTCGAAGCTCCTCATTGCCAGGCCGCATGCAATCATCAAGGCCGGCGCATCACTTGCCAGCGCCCCAGCATTGACCTTGCCACTCAGCGCCATGTCGGCGAATGGGTTTGCAACCAGGGTTGGCGTTCCGATCTTTTGCTGGATCAAGCGATCCAGATCAGGGATGGAGGCCGTCCCGCCAGCCAGGAGGATATAGTCCACATCGTTGTATTGGCCCGCCGCGAAAAAGAACTGCAGCGATCGCGAAACTTGCTGGACGACTGCCTCCTTGAACGGCTGCAGAACCTCGCTGTCGTAGTCGTCGGGGAGCCCACCCTGCTTCTTGGCAAGCCCCGCTTCCTCGACAGACAGGCCATAGCGGCGCTGGATTTCTTCGGTCAACTGACGACCACCAAACAGCTGCTCGCGGCTGTAGATAGTTCGACCGTTGTTCAAGACGCTCAGGGTAGTCATCGTCGCACCAATATCCACGATAGCGACCGTCAGATCCTCCGAGCCATTTCCCAACTGGGAGGCAAGGAGTCCATAGGCACGCTCAAGCGCATAGGCTTCGACATCCACAACCTTGGCAGTGAGCCCGGCGAGCGCCAGTGCAGCTTCGCGCACCTCGACGTTCTCACGACGGCAGGCGGCCAACAGCACATCCATCCGCTCGGGGTTTCGCGCAGAAACGCCCTGAACCTCAAAATCGATGGCCACTTCTTCGAGGGGATAGGGAATGTACTGGTCAGCCTCGATTTTGAGCTGATTCTCCAGCTCATCATCGGACAAACCGGCATCCATCTCGATCGTCTTGGTAATGACCGCAGAACCTGCCACGGCAACAGCCGCCAGCTTGGAGCCCGCCTTGGCCTTGGCCACCACCCGCGACAGCGCCTGGCCGACACCCTCCAGTTCAGCGATGTTCTTTTCGACGACAGCATTTGGCGGGAGCGGCTCGACGGAGTAGGCCTCTACCTTGTAGCGGCCACCCGAGCGACTCAATTCGAGGAGCTTGACTGAGGTCGAGCTTATGTCGATCCCCAGCAGCGAATTCGCTTTCTTGTTGAAGAGCCCTAGCACGACCGAATTCCTATCAGCGTCCGTGACTTACGGACGATTTATGTTTTTCCACATTAAATAACAGTCTTGACAGAAGCGCAAATGGCTCCCTGGGAAAAAAAACGCTTATAATGTGATCAGTTTTTCCCTTTTCAGATCTGCTTCCGCTTAACTCATTCTTTTGCCTGGAAATCCAAGAATCTTGATACGCCTGCTGAAGTTTTTCTGGTGGTCTTGCGTTGCTGTTTTTTGTGGGCTGTTGCTCAGTTTCAGCGGCGCTTATCTCTACCTTAGCCCGAGTCTTCCGTCTGTCGATTCCCTGCGCAGCATCCAGCTGCAGATACCGCTGCGCGTGTACAGCAGCGATGGGAAGCTGATCGCCGAGTTTGGCGAGATGAGGCGGGCCCCTATCCGCTTCGCGGACATCCCGCCGGAGTTCATCCAGTCCCTGCTGGCAGCGGAAGACGACAACTTTGCCAACCATTATGGCGTTGACCTCACGAGCCTGGTGCGCGCTGCCACTCAATTATTGAAGAGCGGGCATATCCAGAGCGGCGGCAGCACCATCACCATGCAGGTGGCGAAGAACTACTTCCTCACCAGTGAGCGAAGTTTCTCCAGAAAGATCAACGAGATACTTCTTGCCCTGCAGATCGAACGGGAGCTCAGCAAGGATGAAATCCTCGAGCTCTATGTGAACAAGATCTACCTGGGCAACCGCGCCTACGGCATCGAGGCGGCTGCACAGGTTTACTACGGCAAGTCGATCCGGGAACTGAGTCTGGCCCAGATGGCGATGATCGCCGGCCTGCCGAAGGCACCCTCTCGCTTCAACCCGCTGGTGAATCCGACCCGCAGCAAGGAGCGTCGCGACTGGATCCTCGGGCGCATGTTCAAGCTGGGCAAGATCGACCAGGCCCGATACGAGACGGCCATCAACGAGCCGATCGACGCGAGCTACCACGTTCCGACACCCGAGGTGAACGCACCCTACATCGCAGAGATGGCGCGTGCCGAAATGGTCGGACGTTATGGCAGCGATGCCTATACCGAAGGCTTCCGTGTCACCGTCACAGTACCGAGCGACCTGCAGGAAGCCGCCAACGTTGCCCTGCGCAGCGGCCTCATGGAGTACGACCAGCGCCACGGCTACCGCGGCCCAGAAACGCGTCTTCCCGGCATGACCCGCGAGGGCTGGAGCCAGGAACTCGCCAAGCAGCGTCCGATTGGTGGACTTGAGCCTGCCATCGTCACTCAGGTCGAGCAGAGCGGCATCCTCGTGCTTACCCGCAGCGGCAATGAAGAGGCCATCAGTTGGGACAGCATGAAGTGGGCCCGCCCCTACCTGAACACCAACAGCCTCGGCGCACGCCCCCGCCAGCCGGCGGACGTCGTACAGGTTGGCGACCTGATCCGCGTACTGCGCCAGCCCGATGGCGCCCTGCTGTTCAGTCAGCAGCCCTCAGCTCAAAGCGCCCTCGTATCACTCGACCCTTACAGCGGCGCCATTCTCTCCCTGGTCGGCGGCTTCTCGTTCGAGCAAAGCAACTACAATCGCGCCACACAGGCCAAGCGCCAGCCGGGCTCGAGCTTCAAGCCCTTCCTTTATAGTGCAGCGCTGGATAACGGCTTCACCGCCGCCAGCCTGGTCAACGATGCCCCCATCGTCTTCGTCGACGAGTACCTGGACAAGGTGTGGCGCCCCAAGAACGACAACAACACCTTCCTAGGCCCCATCCGTATGCGGGAAGCACTGTACAAGTCGCGCAACCTCGTTTCCATCCGCCTCCTGCAGGCCGTGGGGATCGACTACGCGATCAACTACATCAGCCGCTTCGGCTTCAACAAGGATGAACTGCCCCGCAACCTCTCTCTCGCCCTGGGCACCGCCACCCTCACCCCGATGGAGATCGCGACCGGCTGGAGCACCTTTGCCAACGGCGGCTACAAGATCCAGCCTTACCTGATAGAGCGAATCGAGAACCGGGACGGCAAGGTCATCTTTACAGCCAACCCACCACGCGTACCGCAAGACGACAAGCCCAGCGCAAGCATGGCACAGGTCAACGCCGCGCCCGACACCCAACTCAACCATGATGGAACCGCAGAACTGGCCACCGCCGAACGCATCGTCGATGCCCGCACCGCCTACATCCTGACTAGCATGCTGCAGGATGTGATCAAGCGCGGCACTGGTCGACGCGCCCTGGCCATGGGGCGTGGCGACCTCGCCGGGAAGACCGGCACCACCAACGAGTCCAAGGACAGCTGGTTCTCCGGTTACAACGCCGACTACATCACTACGGTATGGGTCGGCTTCGACCAGCCCGAGAGCCTGGGCAGGCACGAGTACGGCGGCACGGTCGCCCTGCCGATCTGGATGAACTACATGAGCGCCGCCCTGAAGGACAAGCCGGAGCACGCCCCGCCAGAGCCCGAAGGGCTCCTCACGCTGCGCATCGACCCCCTGAGCGGCCGTGCTGCCACACCGGGAACACCCAATGCGTTCTTCGAGCTGTTCAAGAGCGAAGACTCGCCGCCCCCCATGAGCGAGTTCGACCCGGGCTCCAGCATCCCCGGCAGCCCCTTGCCGGCGGACGAAGCTGCCCCCATCGACCTGTTCTGAGCCGACAAGAAGAGCCCGCGATCAGCGGGCTCTTCCTTTCCAGCCGAACACATTCGCCAGACATGAAAAACCCGCCAGCAGGCGGGTTCTTCATATCAGCGGCGGTCAGCCCTGAAACACATCGTCCACCGACTTCAGCGGGTAGTGCTTCGGATACGGCAGGGTCGCCACGCCGGATTCGATGGCTGCCTTGGCAACCGCGTCAGAGACCACGGTGATCAGACGCTTATCCATCGGTTTCGGAATGATGTACTCGCGACCGAACTCCAGGGAAGCCACGCCGTAGGCATCGCAGACATCCTTGGGCACCGGCTGCTTGGCCAGGTCACGCAGCGCAAGAGCAGCGGCGATCTTCATTTCCTCGTTGATGCGGGTGGCACGAACGTCCAGCGCACCGCGGAAGATGAAGGGGAAGCCCAGCACGTTGTTCACCTGATTCGGGTAGTCCGAACGGCCGGTGGCCATGATCACGTCGTTGCGGGTCTCGTGAGCCAGCTCCGGCTTGATCTCCGGGTCCGGGTTGGAGCAGGCGAACACGATCGGGTTGGCCGCCATGCGCTTGAGATCTTCGGCGCTCAGCAGGTTCGCACCGGACAGACCGACGAACACATCCGCACCCTCCAGCGCATCGGACAGAGTGCGCTTGGAGGTCTCGTGAGCGAAGACCGCCTTGTACTGGTTCAGGTCATCGCGGCCAGCGTGGATCACGCCCTTGCGGTCGACCATGTAGATGTTCTCGACCTTCGCGCCCATGCTCACCAGCAGTTTCATGCAGGAGATGGCGGCAGCACCGGCCCCCAGGCAGACGATCTGGGCTTCCGGCAGAGTCTTGCCAGCGATTTCAAGGGCATTGAGCATGCCGGCGGCCGTCACGATGGCGGTGCCATGCTGGTCATCGTGGAAGACCGGGATGTCGCACTGCTCGATCAGAGTGCGCTCGATCTCGAAGCACTCGGGCGCCTTGATGTCTTCGAGGTTGATGCCACCAAAGGTGATGGAGATGCGCTTGACGGTGTCGATGAAGGCCTGGGGACTCTCGGCGTCCACCTCGATGTCGAACACATCGACACCGGCGAAGCGCTTGAACAGAACACCTTTGCCTTCCATGACCGGCTTGGAGGCCAGCGGGCCGAGGTTGCCGAGACCGAGGATGGCGGTGCCGTCGGAAATCACTGCCACCAGGTTGCCCTTGCCGGTGTACTGGTAGGCCAGTTCGGGATCGCGAGCGATCTCGCGCACCGGCTCGGCGACGCCCGGGCTGTAGGCCAGCGAAAGGTCGCGGGCGGTGGCGGTCGGCTTGGTCAGCTCGACGCTCAGCTTCCCGGGACGGGGTTGGGCATGGTACTCGAGAGCGGCAGTTTTCAGATCAGACATGTTGGCGTTCCGCTTTTACTGTTATGACAGACGGACGGGCGAGCATACGCAAGAAGCAAGGGGCCTACAAGACTAGGCAGTCACGCCTCGTCAACCCCTCTAACGTACGACTTTCAGCCAATCCCCGGGTTGCACATCACCAATTGGATACAGATTGTTAAGTAATCGTATCCTATTTTCCTGTTCATAGGTTGAAACCGTAGCGGTTCCCGCGGAAATGAAGTCCGTCAGATGCTGCCCATTACCAACCCTGAGCGTGCGAATTCGCGCCGGTTCAGCAAAGGACGAGTCCTGCTTCGTCATTCCGCGAAGGCTTCGGATGCAGGCCAACACCTGTGCATCGGCATTCCGTAAGGCTTCTTCCTTCATGGCACCCGCAACGAAGAGATACGCATACGACTCCCCGATCGCCACCGCCACACGTCGGGCCGGTGGCCCCGTGAGCCAGGCCGTCGCACCAGGCAACGCAGCTTCCTCCAAAGCACGCGCCTCCAGCAGACGCCGCCCTCCCACTCGCGTACCGAGGAGTGCAATCGGCGAAAGCCCCGGCTCCAAAGGCTCCGAGCGCAGAACAAGAAAGACAGCTCCATCCGCTGAATACGCCGTCACCGCCATCGATTCATCGACTACCCGCCACCCCGGCGGGATATCCAGGGCCACACCCAATGAGCGGTGGTAGAAACGCCGCCCCCGCAGCACACCCTGCGCTGCCGACTCACCGACGACCAACCCATCCAGCGCCTGGAAATAGGCATCGCGATTCCAGACCCCTGAGCCCGCTTCTCGGCCCATCAATTGACGCAGGCGCACCTCATGGGCCGGATGCGAATCGAACAGCCCGTGGTAACCGCCATCCTTCCGATCGGGATCGGCGCGCCCCGAGCGGAGGAACGCACCCTGCGCCTGGAGCACCTCCACGACCCTCGCCATCGCCTGCGGGTCATAGCCACTGCGCGCGAGGTACTGCAGCCCCAGCTCGTCGGCCTGCAGCTCCATCTCCCGCCCATAGCCACGCACCAATGCCCCACCCAGGAGCTGCGTCGCATCCGCCACGGCACCCACCCCGGTGCCCAGCGCCGCCACCTGGCCAATCGCATCCCAGGCCTGGGACTGACTTCGCTGGCGCGCGCCATGGCGTGCCGTAACGTGGCCGATTTCATGGGCCAGTACCGCCGCCAGCTCCGCCTCCGACCCCAGGTAGGCCAGCAGCCCCCGGTGCACATAGATGTAGCCGCCCGGCAAGGCAAAGGCATTGAGATCCGGCGAATCGATCACCGTGAAGATGAAGGTCAGGTCAGGGCGATGGCTGTGCCGGGCCACCCGCTCCCCGACCCGCTGGACATAGGCTTGGAGCTGCGCATCCGGGTAGCGGGGGTAGCGTCGCTGCACGTCCTGGTTGTAGCGAATGCCGAGCTCCTGCTCGCTCGCCTCGTCCATCAGCACGAAATCGTCCCGCCCCGTGGCCGGGTTCACCGCACATCCGCTCGCCAGCGCCATGCACACGGCCAGCAGCAGCCAGGGAAGAAAGGGCATCGCCACCTCGTTGAGGTCCACCACGCAAGGAGCCGCGGTTCTACGCCGTGCGCCGGCACAGCGTCAATGCCCGGAAGACGGACATGAAAAAGGCGCCCCTTGGGGCGCCTTTTTAAGCAACTGGGAGCTCGTTGCGAGCCTCCCGGCGAACGGGCCTTATTTGGCGCCGAACACGCCAAAGCGCTGCTTGAAGCGATCGATACGGCCGCCGGTGTCCAGGACCTTCTGCTTACCGGTGTAGAACGGGTGGCACTCGGAGCACACGTCGAGGCTCAGGTTCTTGCCCAGGGTGGAGCGGGTCTTGATGACGTTACCGCAGCTGCAGGTAGCTTCGATCGCTACGTATTCGGGATGGATGTCCGCTTTCATGGTTTTATCCTCAGGTCTGGCGTGCCGCCACCCGACCCTATGTCGAGTACCGCACGGAAACAGGCGCGAGATGATACCAGACCCTCCCCCACGCGCAAGCGCGGCCTGCAGCGAGCGACGCACGGCACACGCCCCCGCCGCTTGCGACGGGAACGGCATCCCCCTAGCATCCCCGGGCCCCCACCGGAGTTTCCCGTGCCCAGCCCCATCCTGCGACTCGCCCTGCCCTCGCCCCTGCGCCGCCTGTTCGACTACCGCGCCCCTGCCGGCGTCGCCCCGGCCGCCTTGCAGCCCGGCGTGCGCGTGCGGGTGCCGTTCGGTCGCCGCGAAGTCATCGGCGTACTGGTGGAAGTCACCGACCGCAGCGAAGTCCCGGAGGACAAGCTCCGCCCCGCACTCGCCCTGCTGGACCGCCAGCCACCATTGCCGGCACCGCTGTTCCAGCTCTGCCTGTGGACGGCCCAGTACTACCAGCACAGCCTCGGCGACACCCTCAGTTGGGCACTCCCCGTACTGCTGCGCCAGGGCGAACCCGCCGAAGCCCGCCAGGAGCGCTTCTGGCACGCCTGTGAAGGCGCCCGCATCGACGACCCACGCCTGGCCCGCGCGCCACGCCAGCGCCAGGCCCTGGCCATCCTCGCCCAGCACCCCCACGGCGTCGCCCACCAGTTGCTCGCGCAGTTGCAACTGAACAAGGACAGCCTCGACCTGCTGCTGGAAAAGGGACTGGCGCGCGTGGAGACCCGCCGCCACGCCCCCGCACCGCGGCACGAACACTGGCTGGCCCAGGCCGAACTGCCGCTCAACAGCGAACAGCGGGCCGCCTTCGACGCAGTGCAGTCCTCCTTCGGCCAGTTCAACGCCTTCCTGCTCGCCGGCGTCACCGGCAGCGGCAAGACCGAGGTCTACCTGCAACTGATCCGCGAGACCCTGCAGGCCGGCAAACAGGCCCTGGTGCTGATCCCCGAGATCAACCTCGGCCCGCAGACGCTCGAACGCTTCTCCCGGCGCTTCAACGCCCGCGTCGCCCTGCTGCACTCCGCCGTCAACGACCGCGAGCGCCTGGACGCCTGGCTCGCCGCCCGCGATGGCGAGGCCGACATCATCATCGGCACCCGCTCAGCCCTGTTCACCCCCATGAAAAACCCGGGACTGATCATCGTCGACGAAGAACACGACGCTTCCTATAAGCAGCAGGAAGGTCTGCGCTACCACGCCCGCGACCTGGCCATCGTCCGCGCCCGCCAAGAGAACGTGCCGATCCTGCTGGGCTCCGCCACCCCCTCCCTGGAAAGCCTGCAGAACGCCTACGCCGGCCGCTACGGCCTGCTGCGACTGACCCAGCGCGCAGGCGGCGCCCGGCAGCCGCGCTTCCTGCGCCTGGACGTGAAGAGCCGCCCGCTCGACAGCGGCATCTCCGGCCCATTGCAACAAGCCATCCAGCAGACCCTGGAGGCCGGCCAGCAGGTGCTGGTCTTCCTCAACCGCCGGGGCTTCTCGCCCACCCTGCTGTGCCACGATTGCGGCTGGATCAGCCAGTGCCCCCGCTGCGACGCCCGCATGACCCTGCACCAGCGCCATAACGAGCTGCGCTGCCACCACTGCGGCCACGTCCAGCGCCGCCCGGACAACTGCCCCGACTGCGGCAAGGTCGACCTGCGCCCCATCGGCGCCGGCACCGAGCGCGCCGAAGAGCGCCTCGGCATCCTCTTCCCGCAGTTCCCCGTGCTGCGCATCGACCGCGACAGCACCTCGCGCAAGGATGCGATGGCCCAGCTGTTCGGCACCATCAACAAGGGCGAGCCCTGCATCCTCGTGGGCACCCAGATGCTCGCCAAGGGGCACCACTTCCCCCGGGTCACCCTGGTGGCGATCCTCGACGCCGATGGCGGCCTGTTCTCCGCCGACTTCCGCGCCAGCGAGCGCATGGCCCAGCTCATCGTCCAGGTGGCCGGACGTGCCGGCCGGGCGGAGGAACCGGGCCGGGTGATCATCCAGACCCACCTGGCCGACCACCCGCTGCTGGTGCAACTCACCGAAGAGGGTTATTTCGCCTTCGCCGAGCAGGCCCTCTCCGAGCGCCGCGCCGCCGGCCTGCCGCCCTTCGCCCACCTGGCCCTGCTGCGGGCCGAAGCGCACAAGCCCGGGCAGGCCGAAGCCTTCCTCGACAGCGCCTGCGCCGAAGCCGAACAGCAACTGGCCGAGCTGCGCCTCAGCGGCGTCGAGCTGCTCGGCCCCGTCCCCGCCCCCATGGAGCGACGCGCCGGCAAGCACCGCGCCCAGCTGCTGCTCCAGGCCAACAGCCGCGCCACCCTGCACCGCCTGCTCACGCCCTGGTCCCAGGCCCTGGAACAGCTCCCAGGCGGCCGGGCCGTGCGCTGGTCCCTGGATGTCGACCCGATCGACCTGTTCTGACGCGACCCAACGTCACAGACGCCCCCCGGCGCCTGGCGCTTGAAGCGGCAGGCACTGCACGCCGATAATGCGCGGTTTTCAACCAGCGCCACGGCGCCGCCGACTTCCGGCCGAGAGCAGAACATGAAAGACACCATTCGCCAGCTGATCCAGCACGCCCTGAACCGTCTCGCCAGCGAAGGCGTACTGCCCGAAGGCCTGACCCCCACCATCCAGGTGGAAAACACCAAGGACAAGACCCACGGCGACTTCGCCAGCAACATCGCCATGATGCTGGCCAAGCCCGCCGGCCTGAAGCCGCGCGACCTGGCCGAGAAACTGATCGCCGCCCTGCCCCAGGACGACCAGGTGAGCAAGGTGGAGATCGCCGGCCCCGGCTTCCTCAACTTCTTCCAGAACACCCAGGCCCTGGCCCAGCGCCTGGACGCCGCCCTGGCCGACTCCCACCTCGGCGTGCGCAAGGCCGGCCCGGCGCAGCGCGTGGTGGTCGACCTCTCCGCCCCCAACCTGGCCAAGGAGATGCACGTCGGCCACCTGCGCTCCACCATCATCGGTGACGGTGTGGCCCGCGTCCTGGAGTTCCTCGGCGACGAGGTGATCCGCCAGAACCACGTGGGCGACTGGGGCACCCAGTTCGGCATGCTGCTGGCCTACATGCAGGAGCAGCCGGTGGACAGCGATGCCGAGCTGTCGGATCTGGAAGGTTTCTACCGCGCCGCCAAGAAGCGCTTCGACGAGTCCAGCGAATTCGCCGACCGTGCCCGCGAACTGGTGGTCAAGCTGCAGGCCGGCGATGCCGAGTGCCTGCGCCTGTGGAACCGCTTCAACGACATCTCCCTCAGCCACTGCCAGGCCGTCTACGACCGCCTCGGCGTGAAGCTGACCATGGCCGACGTCAAGGGCGAGAGCGCCTACAACGACGACCTGCCCAACGTGGTCGCCGACCTGCGCGCCAAGGGCCTGCTCACCGAAAGTGACGGCGCGCTGTGCGTATTCATGGACGAGTTCAAGAACGCCGAGGGCGACCCGCTGCCGCTGATCGTGCAGAAGGCCGGCGGTGGCTACCTCTACGCCACCACCGACCTCGCCGCCACCCGTTACCGCAGCGGCGTGCTCAAGGCCGACCGCGCCCTCTACTTCGTCGACCAGCGCCAGGCCCTGCACTTCCAGATGGTCTTCGCCGCCGCGCGCCTGGCCGGCTTCGTGCGCCCCGAGTTCGAGATGGAGCACATGGGCTTCGGCACCATGAACGGCGCCGACGGCAAGCCCTTCAAGACCCGCGACGGCGGCACCATCAAGCTCATCGACCTGCTCAACGAGGCCGAAGAGCGCGCCTACGCCCTGGTCAAGGAGAAGAATCCCGAGCTGGACGAGGCCGAACTGCGCCAGATCGCCCGCGCCGTTGGCATCGGCGCCGTGAAGTACGCCGACCTCTCCAAGCACCGCACCAGCGACTACAGCTTCAACTTCGAGCAGATGCTGAGCTTCGAGGGCAACACCGCGCCCTACCTGCTCTACGCCTACACCCGCACCGCCAGCGTGTTCCGCAAGCTGGGCAAGGGCGTCGACGAGATCGGCGGGCAGATCGTCCTCGCCGCCGAGCAGGAGCAGGCCCTGGCCGCCAAGCTCGCGCAGTTCGCCGACATCCTCAACAGCGTCGCCGCCAAGGGTGTGCCGCACATCCTCTGCACCTACCTCTACGACCTGGCCGGCCTGTTCTCCAGCTTCTACGAGAACTGCCCGATCCTCTCCGCCGAGGACGAAGCCACCCAGCAGAGCCGCCTGCGCCTTGCCGCCCTCACCGGTCGCACCCTCAAGCAAGGCCTGGAACTCCTCGGCCTGAACACCCTGGAACGCATGTAACGGACCCATGGCGAAGAAGAAAGCAGCCCCTAAACGCGGAGCCAGCCGCTACCAGGCACCAGCGAAGAAGCCGGTGCCCGGCTGGGTCTGGCTGGCCATCGGCCTGGTCATCGGCGGCTTCGTGGTCATGCTGATGAAGCTCGAACCCGGCCGCGACGACATCCGCCGCGCCAAGCCCGAGCAACAGCAACAGGCCGCCGGCGGCAAGCCCAAGCCCCAGGGCCAGACCCAGCCCGCGCATCCCCCGGCGGAGACCGAGCCGGCCAAGCCGAAGTACGACTTCTACACGCTGCTGCCGGAGTCCGAGGTCATCGTGCCGCCGGACGCCCTGCCCAAGGAGACGCCGGCCACCCCGCCGACACCCCAGCAGCCGGTCACTCCGGAAGAAGCCGCGAAGATCGACAAGGCACGGGCCGAAGCCGCCCTCGCCGGCCAGGTGCCGCCGCCTCCGCCCACCGTGGCCAAGGCGCCCACCACCACCCAGTTCTTCCTCCAGGCCGGCTCCTTCCGCAAGAAGGAAGACGCCGACCGCGTCCGCGCCCAGATCATCCTGCTGGGCCAGAACGTCCAGGTGGAGTCCGGCACCGTGCGCGAGGAAACCTGGTACCGCGTGCTGGTCGGCCCCTTCGCCAGCCGCGAGCAGCTCGCCACCGCACAGAAACAGCTGGCCGGCAGCGGCTTCGGTAATCTCCTGTTGCAACAGCGGCAGGTACGCTGATCGACGAATCACCCCCGCGCGGTTGAAAAGCCGCGCGGGCTCCCCCATCTGGGTTTCCATTCGGGCATTTTCGCCCCGCTGCGTGGAGACTCCTCCCTTGACCACCATCGTTTCAGTCCGCCGCAACGGCAAAGTCGTCATGGGCGGCGACGGCCAGGTTTCCCTCGGCAACACCGTCATGAAAGGCAACGCCAAGAAGGTGCGTCGGCTGTATCACGGCCAAGTGCTGGCCGGCTTCGCCGGTGCCACCGCCGATGCCTTCACCCTGTTCGAGCGCTTCGAAGGCCAGCTGGAGAAACACCAGGGCCACCTTGTGCGGGCAGCCGTGGAGCTGGCCAAGGACTGGCGTACCGACCGTTCCCTGAGCCGCCTGGAAGCGATGCTGGCCGTAGCCAACAAGGACGCCTCGCTGATCATCACCGGCAACGGCGACGTGGTCGAACCCGAGCACGGTCTGATCGCCATGGGCTCCGGCGGCGGTTTCGCCCAGGCCGCGGCCACCGCCCTGCTGCAGCGCACCGACCTCTCCGCGCGGGAAATCGCCGAGACCGCCCTGAACATCGCCGGCTCCATCTGCGTGTTCACCAACCAGAACCTGACCATCGAGGAGCTGGAGAGCGCCGAATGAGCGCCACGTCCAGCCCCGGAGCGACATCCATGTCCATGACCCCCCGCGAGATCGTCCACGAACTCAACCGCCACATCGTCGGCCAGGAAGACGCCAAGCGCGCCGTCGCCATCGCCCTGCGCAACCGCTGGCGGCGCATGCAGCTGCCCGCCGAGCTGCGGGCCGAGGTGACGCCGAAGAACATCCTGATGATCGGCCCCACCGGCGTCGGCAAGACCGAGATCGCGCGCCGCCTGGCCAAGCTGGCCAACGCCCCGTTCATCAAGGTCGAAGCCACCAAGTTCACTGAAGTGGGCTACGTCGGCCGCGACGTCGAGTCGATCATCCGCGACCTGGCCGATGCCGCCGTGAAGATGATGCGCGAGCAGGAGATCCACAAGGTCCGCCACCGCGCCGAAGACGCCGCCGAGGAGCGCATCCTCGACGCCCTGCTGCCGCCGGCGCGCAGCGGCTTCGGCGACGAGCCGCAGCGCGAGGACACAAACACCCGCCAGTTGTTCCGCAAGCGCCTGCGCGAAGGCCAGTTGGACGACAAGGAAATCGATATCGAAGTGGCTGAGAACCCGGCCGGCGTCGAGATCATGGCCCCGCCCGGCATGGAGGAGATGACCAGCCAGCTGCAGAACCTGTTCTCCAACATGGGCAAGGGCAAGCGCAAGAGCCGCAAGCTCAAGGTCAAGGACGCGCTGAAGATGGTCCGCGACGAGGAGGCCGCGCGCCTGGTCAACGAGGAAGAACTCAAGGCCCGCGCCCTGGAAGCCGTGGAGCAGAACGGCATCGTCTTCATCGACGAGATCGACAAGGTCGCCAAGCGCGCCAACGTCGGTGGTGCCGACGTCTCCCGCGAGGGGGTGCAGCGTGACCTGCTGCCGCTGATCGAAGGCTGCACCGTCAACACCAAGCTCGGCATGGTCAAGACCGACCATATCCTGTTCATCGCCTCCGGCGCCTTCCACCTCGCCAAGCCCAGCGACCTGGTGCCCGAGCTGCAGGGGCGTCTGCCGATCCGCGTGGAACTCAAGGCCCTCTCCCCGGAAGACTTCGAGCGCATCCTCACCGAACCCCATGCCTCGCTCACCGAGCAGTACACCGCACTGCTGAAGACCGAGGGCCTGAACGTCGAGTTCGCCCCCGAGGGCATCAAGCGCCTGGCCGAGATCGCCTGGCAGGTCAACGAGAAGACCGAGAACATCGGTGCCCGTCGCCTGCACACGCTACTGGAGCGCCTGCTGGAGGAAGTCTCCTTCAGCGCCGGCGACCTGGCGGCCCAGCACGAGGAGGCACCGATCCGCATCGACGCCGCCTACGTCAACGGCCACCTGGGCGAGCTGGCCCAGGACGAAGACCTGTCGCGCTACATCCTCTAAGCTGTGCGACACACTCGCGTGCCAGCCGCGGCATCCCGCCCGGCTGGCCGCCCCGGTCCGGAGCCCTGCCCATGCGCATCCCCACCGCCATCGCACTACACAAGGCATCCCGCACCCTGGTGCTCAGTTACGGCACTGAACGCCACAGCCTGCCCGCCGAATTCCTCCGTGTGCATTCCCCCTCCGCCGAGGTGCAGGGCCACGGCCATCCGGTGCTGCAGTACGGCAAGCAGAACGTCGCCCTGGTGAAGGTCGAACCCGCCGGCAACTACGCCCTGAAGCTGACCTTCGACGACGGCCACGACAGCGGCCTGTTCACCTGGGATTACCTCTACGAACTCGCCACCCGCCAGGACGAACTCTGGAAGGACTACCTGGCGCAGCTCCAGGCCGCCGGGCGCTCCCGCGACCCCGACGAAAGCGTCGTCCGCCTCATGCTCTGAAGCAGTGCAGGCCCTGGCACATCCTGGCCAGGGCACATGTGGTTAGAGCGCATTTTCTAGATCCCGCCGCCATACTCTTCGCCGCACGCCAGCCCCAGGGCCAGCTTGCGCATTCACCTAAACTCGGGTAACCAGAACTGGCAGGTTCCATGCATTTGGCAACCGAAGGTTCACAGAAACAGGCGAAGTTCTCTTCGCACCCCCGGTAACCCGAGCAGTACCAGGCCACGCTTAACTGTCCCGCACAGCAGTTCGCCGGTATCCGTCTCAGGACAATGGAGCGTCGTAGATGAGCAACAAGAACAACGAAGACCTGCAGCGACAAGCCTCGGAGAACACCCTGGGCCTGAACCCGGTGATCGGCATCCGTGGGAAGGATCTGCTGACCTCCGCACGCATGGTCATGCTGCAGGCCGTCAGGCAGCCCTTCCACAGTGCCAAGCATGTCGCCCGTTTCGGCGTCGAACTGAAGAACGTGCTGCTCGGTTCCTCCGACCTGCACCCCGAAGCGGACGATCGCCGCTTCAACGATCCGGCCTGGAGCCAGAACCCGCTCTATCGCCGCTACCTGCAGACCTACCTCGCCTGGCGCAAGGAACTGCACCAGTGGATCGAGCACAGCAACCTGTCCGAGTCCGATACCAGCCGCGGCCACTTCGTGATCAACCTGATGACCGAGGCCATGGCCCCCACCAACACCATGGCCAACCCGGCGGCGGTCAAGCGCTTCTTCGAGACCGGCGGCAAGAGCCTGCTCGACGGCCTCTCCCACCTGGCCAAGGACCTGGTCAACAACGGCGGCATGCCGAGCCAGGTGAACATGGAGGCCTTCGAGGTCGGCAAGAACCTCGCCACCACCGAAGGCGCCGTGGTGTTCCGCAACGACGTGCTGGAGCTGATCCAGTACAAGCCCATCACCGAGCAGGTGCATGAACGCCCGCTGCTGGTGGTGCCGCCGCAGATCAACAAGTTCTACGTCTTCGACCTTTCCCCGGAGAAGAGCCTGGCGCGCTTCAACCTGCGCAACGGCATCCAGACCTTCATCGTCAGCTGGCGCAACCCCACCAAGGCCCAGCGCGAATGGGGCCTGTCGACCTACATCGAGGCCCTCAAGGAAACCATCGAGGTGGTGCTGAAGATCACCGGCGCCAAGGACCTCAACATGCTCGGCGCCTGCTCCGGCGGCATCACCACCGTCGCCCTGCTGGGTCACTACCAGGCCATCGGCGAGCAGAAGGTGCACGCCTTCACCCAGCTGGTGAGCGTGCTGGACTTCAACCTCGACACCCAGGTCGCGCTGTTCGCCGACGAGCAGACCCTCGAAGCCGCCAAGCGCCGCTCGTACCAGTCGGGCGTGCTCGAAGGCAAGGACATGGCCAAGGTGTTCGCCTGGATGCGGCCCAACGACCTGATCTGGAACTACTGGGTGAACAACTACCTGCTGGGCAACGAGCCGCCGGTGTTCGACATCCTCTACTGGAACAACGACACCACGCGCCTGCCCGCCGCCTTCCACGGCGAGCTGGTGGAGATGTTCAAGACCAACCCCCTGACCCGGCCCGACGCGCTGGAAGTCTGCGGCACCCCGATCGACCTGAAGAAAGTCACCTGCGACTTCTTCTGCGTAGCCGGCACCACCGACCACATCACCCCCTGGGAAGCCTGCTATCGCTCGGCCCGCCTGCTGGGTGGCAAGTGCGAATTCGTGCTGTCCAACAGCGGTCACATCCAGAGCATCCTCAACCCGCCCGGCAACCCCAAGGCGCGCTTCTCCACCGGCAGCGACATGCCCGCCGACCCGAAGGCCTGGCAGGAGAACGCCACCAAGCACGCCGATTCCTGGTGGCTGCACTGGCAGACCTGGCTGGCCGAGCGCTCGGGCAAGCTGAAGAAAGCCACGCCGATCCTTGGCAACAAGGCCTACCCGGCCGGCGAAGCGTCCCCGGGAACCTATGTCCACGAGCGCTGATCGCGCCCTGCGCGCATCGTCGCCCCGGCACCCGGACGTGCCGAACCGGCTCGCCGCCCGAATGGGCGGCGGCCTGAGCCGGCTAATCCCCGGCAGTCCAGGCGGAGCCCCTGCCGGCGCCGCACGCCGTATCCACCCATAGGGGCTCGCGCATGCCGCAACCTTTCGTCTTCCGCACCATCAACCTCGATGGCCAGACCATCCGCACCGCCGTCCGTCCGGGCGGCGATCACCTGACACCACTGCTGATCTTCAACGGCATCGGCGCTAACCTCGAACTGGTGTTCCCCTTCGTCCAGGCGCTGGACCCGGACCAGGAAGTGATCGCCTTCGACGTCCCCGGCGTCGGCGGTTCCTCCACCCCCAGCACACCCTACCGCTTCCCCGGCCTGGCCAAGCTGGCAGCGCGGATGCTGGACTACCTCGACTACGGCCAGGTCAACGCCATCGGCGTGTCCTGGGGGGGCGCGCTTGCCCAACAGTTCGCCCATGACTACCCCGAGCGCTGCAAGAAGCTGATCCTCGCCGCCACCTCCGCCGGCGCAGTGATGGTGCCCGGCAAGCCCAAGGTGCTGATGCGCATGGCCAGCCCGCGTCGCTACATCCAGCCGTCCTACGGCGTGCACATCGCCCCCGATATCTACGGCGGCGCCTTCCGCCGCGACCCCGGCCTGGCCATGGCCCACGCGAGCAAGGTGCGCTCCTCCGGCAAGCTCGGCTACTACTGGCAACTGTTCGCCGGCCTCGGCTGGACCAGCATCCACTGGCTGCACCGCATCCGCCAACCCACCCTGGTGCTGGCCGGCGATGACGACCCGATCATTCCGCTGGTGAACATGCGCCTGCTGGCCTGGCGTATTCCCAATGCGGAACTGCACGTGATCGACGATGGCCACCTGTTCCTGGTGACGCGCGCGGAAACAGTTGCGCCGATCATCATGAAATTCCTGGCACAGGAACGGCGGCGGGCAGTCATGCACCCCAAGCCGCTGCTGCCCCGCACACCCTGAGCCGAATCGTGCCCCAGGACGGGGCCCTTTCCTACCCGAGCGCCGGCACGGTGCAGCCCGCCCAAACTTGAATTTCCCGGGAACTGGTCTGGAATGCACCTGTCGTGCTCGTGGTACGAGCCTTGCTGACCCTCCATGACGATGGACTGATTACGGAGTGTTGCCCCCATGCGAGAGAAAAAGGACTCGGGCGCCTTGCCGGTCCCCGCTAACCTCATGAACGTGCAGAACGCCATTGTCGGCCTCCGAGGCAAGGATCTCGCCTCGACCGTCCGCACCCTGGCCGTGCACAGCGCCAAGCGCCCGGTGCACAGCGCCCGCCACCTGCTCAAACTGGGCGGCAAGCTCGGGCGGGTGCTGCTGGGAGACACACCCTACACCCCCAACCCGCAGGACGCCCGCTTCGCCGACCCGTCCTGGCAGCTCAACCCCTTCTACCGGCGCGGACTCCAGGCCTACCTGGCCTGGCAGCAGCACCTGATGGAATGGATCGACGACAGCGAGCTATCCCCTGACGACCGCACCCGCGCGCGCTTCGTGCTGTCGCTGCTCAGTGATGCCATGGCCCCGTCCAACAGCCTGCTCAACCCGCTGGCGGTGAAGGAACTCTTCAACACCGGCGGCCTCAGCCTGATAAACGGTGCGCGCCACCTGTTCGACGACCTGCTGCACAACAACGCCATGCCCAGCCAGGTCAGCAAACATGCTTTCGAAGTCGGGCGGAACCTGGCCACCACCCCGGGTTCAGTGGTGTTCCGCAACGAAATGCTGGAACTGATCCAGTACAAGCCGATGAGTGAGAAGCAGTACCTCAAGCCCCTGGTGATCGTTCCCCCGCAGATCAACAAGTTCTACATCTTCGACCTGACGCCGGAGAAGAGCTTCGTCCAGTACGCCCTTAAGAACGGCCTGCAGGTGTTCGCCATCAGCTGGCGCAACCCCGACGCACGTCATCGCGAGTGGGGCCTGTCCAGCTACGTGCAGACCCTGGAGGAAGCCACCGATGTGTGCCGCGCCATCACCGGCAGCAAAGACCTCAACCTGGTCGGCGCCTGCGCCGGCGGCCTGACCATCGCCGCCCTGCAAGGCCACCTGCAAGCCAAACGGCAGTTGCGCAAGATCAGCAGCGCCACCTACCTGGTCAGCCTGCTGGACTCTCAAGTGGAAACGCCGGCCGCGCTGTTCGCCGACGAGCAGACCCTTGAAGCCGCCAAGCGCCGCTCCTACCAGGCCGGCGTGCTGGATGGCCGCGACATGTCGAAGATCTTCGCCTGGATGCGCCCCAACGACCTGGTGTGGAACTACTTCATCAACAACTACCTGCTGGGTCGCCAGCCACCGGCCTTCGACATCCTCTACTGGAACAACGACAACACCCGGCTGCCGGCCGCCATGCACGGCGACATGCTCGACCTGTTCAAGCACAACCCGCTGACCCGCCCCGGCGCGCTGGAAGTGTGCGGCACGCCGATCGACCTAAAAAAAGTCACCGTCGACAGCTTCAGCGTGGCCGGCATCAACGACCACATCACCCCGTGGGAGTCGGTCTATCGCTCCACACTGCTGCTGGGGGGTGAGAGCCGCTTCGTGCTCTCCAACAGCGGCCACATCCAGAGCATCCTCAACCCACCCGGCAACCCCAAGGCCACCCACCTGGAGAACCCCACCCTCAGTTCCGACCATCGCGCCTGGTACTACGACGCAGAGAGCGTCGCCGGCAGCTGGTGGCCGAAATGGCTGGAGTGGGTCCAGGCTCGTTCGGGCGAGCAGCGGGAAACCCAGGTGGCACTGGGGAACCCGGACTACCCGCCGATGGAGGCCTCGCCCGGTACCTACGTGCACGTGCGCTGAACAGGAAGTCGCCGGGCCCGGTGGGCGGGTCCGGCAGAACAGAACAAGAAGGCAGGATGAAAACCCGCGACCGCATACTCGAATGCGCCCTGGCGCTGTTCAACCAGGAGGGCGAACCCAACGTCACCACCCTGGAAATCGCCACCGAGCTGGGCATCAGCCCCGGCAACCTCTACTACCACTTCCACGGCAAAGAGCCGCTGGTGATGGCGTTGCTGGAGCGCTTCCAGGCCGAGACCGAGCCCCTGCTCGACCCGCCGGATGGCGCCCGGCTGGACGTGGAGGACTACTGGCTGTTCCTGCACCTGATCGTCGAACGGGTGGCGCGCTACCGCTTCCTCTTCCAGGACCTGTCCAACCTCGCCGGGCGCCTGCCCAGGCTCGCACGCGGCATGCGCCACTGGCTGAACGCTCTCAAGCGAACCCTGGCCGCCTTGCTGGCCCGCCTGAAGGCCGACGACCAACTGGTGAGCGACACCCCCGCCCTGGGGCAACTGGTGGAGCAGATCACCCTCACCCTGCTGTTCTCTCTGGACTACCAGCGCATCCTCGGCAACGGCGCCGGCGAGAGCCAACTGGTTGTTTTCCAGATCATGATGCTGGTGGCACCCCACCTGCGCCCGGAGGCGCGGATGGCGGTCGAAGGCCTCGCCCGTCGCTACCTGGAAGCCTGAAACGAGAACGCCCGGCACGAGCCGGGCGTTCAAGTGACCTGGGGTGATCAGGCCTGGGGTGTTGCTGCACTCGATGCCTCTGCAGCAGCCGGAGCCGGTGCTGCCGGAGCAGTGGGTGCAGCAGCCGGGGCCGGAGACGCCGCTTTTGCCGGAGCCGGCTTCTTGGCCGGTGCCTTCTTCGCAGCCGGTTTCGCAGCCGGTTTCGCAGCAGCAGGCTTGGCTGCAGGTTTCACAGCAGCCGGCTTGGCGGCGGGCTTCGCAGCCGCGGGTTTCGCGGCCGGCTTGGATGCGGCGGCTTTCGCCGGAGCAGCCTTGGCGGCAGACTTGGCCGCCGGTTTCGCAGCAGGCTTAGCGGCCGGCTTGGCTGCAGCAGCCTTTGCCGGGGCTGCCTTGGCTGCCGGCTTGACCGCCTTGGCGGAAACACCGGTCAGCTTCTCGATCTGCTTGGTCAGGGCCTCGACCTTGCCGTGCAGCTCCTTCACTTCGTTGCGGCTGGGCACGCCCAGGCGGGAGATGGCGCTGTTGAGACGCTTGTCGAAGGCCTCTTCCAGCTCGTTCCACTTGCCGAGCGCCTTGTCCTTCACTTCATCGACCCGGGACTTGGCCGAATCCACGCGCGAACCGACACGGGACTTGACGGCATCGACCTGCTTGTCGACTTCGGTCTTGGCCTGCTTCTCGGCCTTCTCGCCATCCTTGACCAGAGTGTCGAACAGCTTGGTGCCGTCGTTGCTGATCTTGGAATAGGCCCCGAGGCCCGCCAGCCAGATCTGGCGCGAGTATTTCTCGATCTCGCCGATCCAGGAGTTGGTTTCTTTTGCGGTTTTCTTCTTACCAGCCATCCTGCTCTCCTTATTTGGTTCGCGCGACGTGTTCGAGCAATGCGCTCAACTCGTCGAGCTTAGCAGAGAGTGCCTCAACGTCCTGGCGGGAGGGAATCCCGAGGCGATTGAGGGCCACTGCCACACGGTTGTCGAATGCTTTCTCGATGCGATCGATCTGGACCTCGACCTTTTCCTTCACGCCCGCCACGCTCTCGAGCACGCTGCCCTTGACCGAGTCGAGCTGGCTGTTGGCCGCCTCGACGCCGGCATCGACGCTCTTGCGGCTGCGCTTCTCAACCCCTTCGCCGGCCTTGACCAGTTCACGCAGGTAGTCGACGCCTTCCTGGCCAGCCTTGGCGTAGGCGCCCAGGCCTGCCAGCCAGATCTTCCTGGCATAGAGGCGTACGTCGGAAAGAACGGGGGTCTTCTCTACTTCGACTTTCTTCTTGGCGGTGGCTGCCTTGGCCATGGTGCACCTCACGCGGATTGTGGGGGGACTTGCCCGGAATCGGGGCTTGGGGTGCACGTTAGCCAGGAAATTTAGAAACCGCATACTAGCCGCAGGACGGGTGCAACCGCCGTCAGGCCAGGTACTCGTCCAGCGCCTTCTCGATCTCGCGCTTCACGCTGCCGCCCATGGCCGACAGCAGCAGGCCCAGCTTCACCTCGACATTGACCCTGTCGTCGCTGACCTCGATGCGCCCATCAGCCCCGCTACGGCTGAACTCCAGGGTGTCGCCGCGCCACTGGTAACGCACGTCGTACTCACGCGCCAGGCGCTCGGCGAGCTGCTCGGCCTTCTCCCGCACGGCGGCTTTTCCGAGCTGGTGGGAACGTTCGACGTGGATGCGTGCCATGGGTGTCTCCGGACTGCGACTTAAGGTCGCGCGACTATAACAGGCCACTCCAGGCGTCGGGCGCAGCCCAAGACAAACCAGGCCGACAAGCCTAGAATGGCCGCCAATTCTATTCCGGGGCAGCGACATGAACGAACCGCGCAAAGGCCACGACGCCGAACCCACCACCCACTTCGGCTATCAGAACGTGCCGGAGAGCCAGAAGGCCGCCAAGGTCGCCGAAGTGTTCCACTCGGTGGCCGCCAAGTACGACCTGATGAACGACCTGATGTCCGGCGGCGTCCACCGGCTGTGGAAGCGCTTCACCATCGAGCTGTCCGGCGTGCGCCCGGGCAACCGCGTGCTGGACATCGCCGGCGGCACCGGCGACCTCACCCGCCAGTTCTCCCGCCTGGTCGGCCCCACCGGTGAAGTGGTACTCGCCGACATCAACGCCTCCATGCTCCAGGTCGGCCGCGACAAGCTGCTGGACAGCGGCGTCGCCGGCAACGTCAGCTTCGTCCAGGCCGATGCCGAGAAGCTGCCCTTCCCCGACAACCACTTCGACGTCGTCACCATCGCCTTCGGCCTGCGCAACGTCACCCACAAGGACGCCGCCCTGCGCTCCATGCTGCGCGTGCTCAAGCCCGGTGGCCGCCTGCTGGTGCTGGAGTTCTCCAAGCCCACCAGCAACCTGCTGAGCAAGGCCTACGACGCCTACTCCTTCACCCTGCTGCCGCTGATGGGCAAGCTGATCACCAACGACGCCGAGAGCTACCGCTACCTGGCCGAATCGATCCGCATGCACCCCGACCAGGAAACCCTCAAGGCCATGATGGTGGAGGCCGGGTTCGAGCGGACCACCTTCCACAACATGACCGGCGGCATCGTCGCCCTGCATCGCGGCATCAAGCCCTGATGCTCACCCAGGCCCTGCTGGCCGGCGCAGAACACGGCCTCAACCGGGTCCTGCGCCTCGACGCCACCGCCCTGCCCCGGCTGTCCCGGCTGGAAGGCAAGGTGATCCGCATCGACTGCCAGGGCCCCGCACTGGAGCTTTACCTGCTGCCCGGTGGCGACGGCCTGGTACTCGCCGCCCACTGGGCCGCACCGGCCGACTGCACCCTGCGCGCCCCCGCCGCGAGCCTGCTACGCCTGGCCCTGAGCAAGGAGAAGACCGCCGTCCTGCACCGCCCCGAGGTGGAGCTGGAAGGTGACAGCGCCGCGCTCATGGAGTTGGCCTCGGTGCTGCAGGACCTGGAGCTGGACTGGGAATACGAAGTCTCCCGCTGGCTCGGCCCGGTGGGCACCCAACTGCTCGCCGGCCACCTGCGCAGCCGCGCCGGCTGGGCCGGGCAGAGCCTGGACAGCCTGCGCCAGAACCTCGCCGACTACCTCGCCGAGGAATCCCGCACCCTGGTGGGCCAGCGTGAAGCGGAAGCCCGCTTCGCCGAACTGGACCGTCTCAAGATCGATCTCGACCGTCTCGAAGCCCGCATCGGTCGCCTGACCCGGAAAAGTCCCCCAGACGCATGAAGCTGCTCGCCGTCCGCCGCCTGTTGCGCATCCAGAGCGTGGTCATCCGCTACCGCCTCGACGACCTGATACTCGACCTCCCGCTGCCCTGGTGGCTGCGCATGCTCGGCTGCCTGCTGCCCTGGCGCTGGTTCCCCCGGCGCGACCTGCAGCTGACCCGTGGCCAGCGCCTGCGCCTGGCCCTCGAAGGCCTCGGGCCGATCTTCATCAAGTTCGGGCAGTTGCTCTCCACCCGCCGCGACCTGCTGCCGCCGGACATCGCCGACGAGCTGGCACGCCTGCAGGACCAGGTCCCCCCCTTCGACCCCGAACAGGCCGTGCGCCTGATCGAAGAGCAGCTGGGTGCCCGCATCAGCGACGTCTTCACCCGCTTCGACGTCGCCCCGCTGGCCTCCGCCTCCGTGGCCCAGGTCCACGCCGCGCGCCTGAAGAGCGGCGAAGACGTGGTGGTCAAGGTGGTGCGCCCCGGCCTCAAGCCGGTGATCCGCCAGGACCTCGCCTGGCTGTTCCTCATCGCCCGCCTGGCCGAACGCCTCTCCAGCGATGCCCGCCGCCTGCGCCCGGTGGAAGTGGTCAGCGACTACGAGAAGACCATCTACGACGAACTCGACCTGCTGCGCGAAGCGGCCAACGCCAGCCAGCTTCGGCGCAACTTCGAAGGCTCGCCGCTGCTCTACGTGCCCCAGGTCTACTGGGACTGGTGCCGCCCCAAGGTGCTGGTGATGGAGCGCATCTACGGCGTCCCGGTCACCGACCTGGCCACCCTCGCCGACCAGCGCACCGACCTCAAGCTGCTGGCCGAACGTGGCGTGGAGATCTTCTTCACCCAGGTGTTCCGCGACAGCTTCTTCCACGCCGACATGCACCCCGGCAACATCTTCGTCAGCACCCGCCAGCCCTGGAACCCGCAGTACATCGCCATCGACTGCGGCATCATCGGCAGCCTCACCCCCGAGGACCAGGACTACCTCGCGCGCAACCTCATCGCCTTCTTCAAGCGCGACTACCGCCGCGTCGCCCAGTTGCACATCGACTCCGGCTGGGTCCCGGCGGAAACCCGGGTGAACGACTTCGAAGCGGCCATCCGCACCGTCTGCGAACCCATCTTCGAGAAGCCGCTCAAGGACATCTCCTTCGGCCAGCTGCTGCTGCGCCTGTTCCAGACCGCACGCCGCTTCAACATGGAAGTGCAGCCGCAACTGGTGCTGCTGCAGAAGACCCTGCTCAACATCGAAGGCCTCGGCCGCCAGCTCTACCCCGACCTCGATCTCTGGAGCACCGCCCAGCCCTACCTGGAACGCTGGATGCGCGAGCGCGTCAGCCCCAAGAGCCTGCTGTCCAACCTGCAGGCCCAGGTCGAGCAGGTGCCGCACCTGGCCGGCATGACCCGCGACCTGCTGGAGCGCATGAGCCAGCCCCACGCCAGCGACCCGCCACCGCCCTGGCGCCGCGCCAGCGACGGCCTCGCCCCGCGCCTGATCGGCGCCGCCCTGCTGGTGGGCGCGGCCAGTGCCGGCCTGGAGCAGCACCTCGCCGCCTGGCCGGCCTGGCTGATGCTGGCCAGTGGTCTGTATCTCGTACTTCGCCGATAGCCAAGGCCGCGCCAGCGCTGGCACACTACTGCCCCCGGCCGGGCCCGCACCCGGCCTGCTCGTGGAAACCGACATGAACGACTGGCTGGAAGACATCCACTGGAACGCCGACGGCCTGGTCCCGGCCATTGCCCAGGACCACAAGACCGGACGTATCCTGATGATGGCCTGGATGAACCGCGAATCCCTGGCCCTGACCGTCGCCGAGAACCGTGCCATCTACTGGTCACGCTCGCGCGGCAAACTCTGGCGCAAGGGTGAGGAATCCGGCCATGTGCAGAAGCTCCACGAGTTGCGCCTGGACTGCGACGCCGACGTCATCGTGCTGATGGTCGAGCAGATCGGCGGCATCGCCTGCCACACCGGCCGCGAAAGCTGCTTCTACCGCGTCTACGAGAACGGCGGCTGGAAGACCGTCGACGCGGTCATCAAGGACCCCGACGCGATCTACCACGCAGGACATGCACATGAGTGACACCCTTTCCCGCCTCGCCGAGGTGCTCGAAGCCCGCAAGCATGCGCCGGCCGACTCCTCCTACGTGGCCAGCCTGTACCACAAGGGGCTGAACAAGATCCTCGAGAAGGTGGGCGAGGAATCGGTTGAAACCATCCTGGCCGCCAAGGATGCCGCCACCAGCGGTGACTACAGCGACCTGATCTACGAAACTGCCGACCTCTGGTTCCACAGCCTGGTCATGCTCGCCGCCCTCGGCCAGCATCCCCAGGCCGTACTGGACGAACTGGAACGTCGCTTCGGCCTGTCCGGGCACGCTGAAAAAGCCGCCCGCCAGCCTTCCGCCTAACGAATCGATACGCAGGAGCAAACCATGGGTATTTTCGACTGGAAACACTGGGTGGTCATTCTGATCGTCGTCGTCCTGGTCTTCGGCACCAAGCGCCTGAAGAACCTCGGCTCCGACGTCGGCGAAGCCATCAAGGGCTTCCGCAAGGCCATGAACACCGAAGAGGAGCAGAAGGCCGAGCAGCCCCAGCAGCCCGCGCCCCAACAACCGGCCGCCCCGCTGAACCAGCCGCACACCATCGACGGCCAGGCACACAAGGTCGAAGAGCCGACTGTGCGCAAGGACTGATGCGCCATGTTCGGCATCAGCTTTGGTGAATTGCTGCTGATCGGCCTCGTGGCCCTGCTGGTGCTCGGCCCCGAGCGCCTGCCCGGGGCTGCCCGCACGGCCGGCCTGTGGATCGGCCGCCTGAAACGCAGCTTCAACGCCATCAAGCAGGAAGTGGAGCGCGAGATCGGCGCCGACGAAATCCGTCGCCAACTGCACAACGAGCAGATCATGGCGATGGAACGGCAGATCAAGGAAAGCATCGTGCCCCCGAGCCTGGAGAACCTGCTGGCCGACCCGACGCCGAGTGACGAGGCCAACGAGGCCCCGCCCACCCCTGCCGCACCGCAGCCGGCTCCGACACCCGCGCCGGCTGCCAGCAGCGGCACCCCGCCGCCGGTTGCCAAGCCGGTGTCCAGCCCAGCACCTGCCGCACCGGTCGCCACCCCGGTGGCGACACCGCTGGCTGCCCCGACCGCCGAACCGCAACAGCCGCCCCGCACCCTATGAGCGACCAGAAGCCGGAATACGACCAGGAGATGCCCCTGGTCTCGCACCTCGCCGAACTGCGCACCCGCCTGCTACGTTGCGTTGCCGCAGTGTTCCTGATCTTTGCCGGGCTGTTCTACTTCGCCCAGCAGATCTACACCCTCGTCTCCGCGCCGCTGCGCCAGTACCTGCCGGAAGGCGCGACGATGATCGCCACCGACGTGGCCTCGCCGTTCCTCACCCCGTTCAAGCTGACCATGGTGGTGGCGCTGTTCCTCGCCATGCCGGTGATCCTGCACCAGATCTGGGGCTTCATCGCCCCCGGCCTGTACAAGCACGAGAAGCGCGTGGCCATGCCCTTGCTGGTGTCCAGCATCGTGCTGTTCTACTCCGGGATGGCCTTCGCCTACTTCCTGGTGTTCCCACTGATCTTCCACTTCTTCGCCAGTGTCACCCCCGAAGGGGTGTCGATGATGACGGACATCGCCAGCTACCTCGACTTCGTCATGACGCTGTTCTTCGCCTTCGGCGTCGCCTTCGAGATCCCCGTCGCGGTGGTGCTGCTGATCTGGATCGGCGTGGTCGACGTCGCCTACCTGAAGAAGATCCGCCCGTACGTGATCATCGGCTGCTTCGTGGTCGGCATGATCCTGACCCCGCCGGACATCTTCTCCCAGACCCTCCTGGCCGTACCCATGTGGCTGCTGTTCGAGGTCGGCGTGTTCTGTGGCGGCCTGGTGCGCCGGCGCAACGACACGCCGGAAAGCGAGCCCGAAGACCAGCCGCCCGCCACCCGCCCGTGAACCTCCTGCTGCTGGAAGAGGGCGACTTCGTCGCCCCCGGCCACGCACTCCTGCGTGGCCGCCGACTCAAGCACCTGCACGACGTGCACCGCGCCGAAGCCGGCGACAGCCTGCGGGTCGGCCTGCTCGGCGGCGCCATGGGCGAAGGCCGGCTCATCGTCCTTGAGGCCGACCACGCCGAACTGCAGGTGAGCCTCGACCAGCCGCCGCCGGCCAAGCTGCCGCTGACCCTGCTGCTGGCCCTGCCACGCCCGAAGATGCTCCGCCGCGTGCTGCAGACCGTCGCCACCATGGGCGTCCCGCGCCTGGTACTGCTCAACAGCTACCGGGTCGAGAAGAGCTTCTGGCAGACCCCCTTCCTCGAACCCGCCGCCATCCGCGAGCAACTGATCCTGGGCCTGGAACAGGGCCGCGACACGGTGCTCCCCGAGGTGGTCATCGAGAAACGCTTCAAACCCTTCGTCGAAGACCGCCTGCCCGCCCTTGCCGCCGGCACCCGTGCTCTGGTCGGTCACCCCGGCCCCTGGCCCGACTGCCCGCGTGCCGTGGAAGGCCCCGTCACCCTCGCCATCGGCCCCGAAGGCGGCTGGATCCCCTACGAAGTCGAGAAGCTGCAAACCACCGGCTTCGAAGCGGTGCAACTGGGCGAACGCATCCTGCGGGTCGAGACGGCGGTCACCGCCCTGCTCGCCCGCCTGTTCTGAGGACGCCCTTCAAGCGCCACGGCGACCCGTCGATAACCTCCCACCCCCTCAACCTCTCTGCCGCGTTCGCCAGGAGAAGAAGCATGTCACGCTGGTTCGGTAACCTCAGTGTCAGCCTCAAGCTCGCCATCGGCTTCGGCCTCGTCCTGCTGCTCACCCTGCTCATCACCCTCACCGGCTGGCTCGCCATCGACGAGACCCTGGATCGAGGCCAGAAACTTCAGGACTCGGCCAGCCTCAGCGAACTGGCCAAGGACCTGCAGATCAGCCAGCAGGCCTACCAGCTCAAGCAGGACGCCAACAACGCCGAGCGTGTACGCACCCGCGTGCAGGCCATCGTCGACCACACCCGCACGCTCGAACAGCACTTCACCGACGCCCGCGACCGCGAACACATGGAGCAGGCCCGACAGGCGACCCAGGCCTACCAGGCCGCCTTCACCCAGCTCGGCCAGGCCTACCGGACCCGCGAAGACGCCCGCAGCCAACTGGGCAGCAGCGCCGACGCCGCCATGGCCTCCATCGGCAACCTCAGCGAGCGCGTCCTCGCCGACATCACCCTCGATGACGCCGGCCGCCTCACCCAGTTCCACGAACTGGCCGACTTGCGGCACTCGGTGATGCAGGCCCGCTTCCAGGTCCGCGGCTACACCTTCAGCAACGACCCCAGCTTCCAGGACGCCGCCCTGCAAGCCGTGGACGCCGCCCTCGGCAACCAGGCCAAGCTGGCCGCCGACCTGGGCAGCGACGACACCGACCTGGCCCGCGTCGGCAGCAACCTCAAGACCTACCGCGACGCCATCAGCGCCTACCGCCGCGCCAACGACAGCGCCGAGGCCCAGTTCAACGCCATGGGCCAACAGGGCCAGCGCCTGCTGGAAATCAGCGCACGCCTGTATGCACAGCAGAACGCCAAGCTCGAAGCCGAGACCCGCAAGACCCACGTCATGCTGCTGGTGACCTCGGCCATCGCCCTGGTGCTTGGCCTGTTCGCCGCCCTGCTCATCACCCGGCAGATCACCCAGCCCCTGCGCGACACCCTCGACGCCGCCGAGCGCATCGCCGCCGGCGACCTCAGCCGCGACCTGGTGGTGCAGCGCAGCGACGAGATGGGCCAGTTGCAGGGCAGCATCCAGCGCATGAATGCCAGCCTGCGCGACCTGATCGGCCGCATCCGCGACAGCGTCACCCAGCTCGCCAGTGCCGCCGAAGAACTGTCCGCCATCACCACCCAGACCAGCGCCGGCGTGAACGCCCAGAAGGTCGAGACCGACCAGGTCGCCACCGCCATGAACGAGATGGCCGCCACCGTCCACGAGGTCGCCCGCAACGCCGAAGACGCCTCCCAGTCCGCCAGCGCCGCCGACCGCCAGGCCCGCGAAGGCGAGACGGCCGTCAACGACGCCGTGCAACAGATGGACCGCCTGGCCGACGAGGTCACCCGCTCCAGCGATGCCGTCACCCACCTCAAGCAGGAGAGCGAGCGCATCGGCAGCGTGCTGGACGTGATCAAGACCGTGGCCGACCAGACCAACCTGCTTGCCCTCAACGCCGCCATCGAAGCCGCCCGTGCCGGCGAAGCCGGTCGTGGCTTCGCCGTGGTCGCCGACGAAGTGCGCGGCCTGGCCCAGCGCACCCAGCAATCGACCCAGGAGATCGAAGCGCTGATCGCCGGCCTGCAGAGCGGTGCCCAACGCGCCGCCAGCCTGATGGAAACCAGCCGCGAGCTGACCGACAGCACCGTCGAACTGACCCGCCGCGCCGGGCGCCGCCTGGGCGCCATTGCCGAATCGGTGTCCACCATCCAGGCCATGAACCAGCAGATCGCCGCCGCCGCCGAGCAGCAGGGCGCCGTGGCTGAAGAGATCAACCGCAGCGTCGTCAACGTGCGCGACATCTCCGAACAGACCGCCTCCGCCAGCCACCAGACCGCCACCTCCAGCGTAGAACTGGCGCGCCTGGGCGGCAGCCTGCAGGACCTGGTCAGCCGCTTCCGCTTCTGAGAACAGGCCGCCCGGACCGGCCATCAGACGAAATATCAGACTGCCATCGTGTTCTTGCCGGCGCCCTGGGGCGCCGGCTACTCTCCCGCCCCCGCGTCACAGGCCACCGTCTCGGTAGCGCCTCCCCCAACAACTCCAACAGACGCCTCACCCGCCACGGCGATGCCCCGCGCACCGTCGGGCTTACGCATTCCCGGGAGAAACCATGTACCACTGGTGCACACAACGGCTCGCCGACCTGCGGGTCGGCCGCAAACTCGCCTTCGGCTTCGGCCTCGTTCTGCTCCTCACCCTCGCCGTGATGCTCAACGGCATCCGCGGCATCGACCGCATGATCGACAGCAGCGACCAGATGGTCACCGTCAGCGAACTGGAAAACGCCATCAAGGACGCCCGCGCCCAGCGCCTGCAGTTCGTCAGCACCGGCGACATGCAGCACGCGCGCAGCATCGAACAGTTGATCGACGCCATGCTCGCCATCAGCGACCGCCTGGAGGCCGACGCCCACACCGCTCAGGGCCGCGCCCGACTGGACCAATTGCGCAGCGAGATCACCGCCTACCGCCAGTCCCTCGCCGCCCTGGTCCGCGCCCAGGACGACCGCAACGCCGCCCGAGCCGTACTGATCAAGTCCGCCGAAGCCGTGCTCACCCAGTTCGCCGAACTGCAGAACCGCCGCTTCGACGACCTCGCCCGCGACCCGACCAACCCCGCACTGCTGGACGAAACCCGCGCCATCACCGGGCTCAACCAGCAGTTGCTGACCATCCGCTACCTGGTGCGCGGCTTCGTCTTCCAGCAGACTCCGGAATCCGAACAACCGGCCCAGGCCGCCCTGGCCCGCCTGCAGCGCGACCTCGACGCACTCAGGCAGCAGGCCACCGGCGATTTCGCCGACTACCTGGCCCGCGCCCGCCCCTCCTTCGATGCCTACCTCAGCGCCGTGCGCCAGTTCGGCCAGGGCGTCGAGGCCAGCCGCGCCGCCATCGACACCATGGGCAAGCACGCGGAGGCCATGCGCGACCAGGGCAACCGGATCTACGAGCTGCAGGTGAAGGCCCGCAGCAGCGACGCCACCAGCGCCCGCAGCCAACTGCTCGTCACCACCCTGCTGGCCATCAGCCTCGCCGTGTTTGCCGCCTGGGCCATCAGCCGGCAGATCATCGACCCACTGCGCCAGGCGCTGGCCTTCGCCTCGCGCATCGCCGACGGCGACCTGCGTGCCGAACTGCAGGCCGAGCGCCAGGACGAACTGGGCCAACTGCAGCGTGCCCTGCAGGCCATGGCCGGCAACCTGCGGCAACTGATCGGGCGCATCGGCGATGGCGTCACCCAGATCGCCAGCGCTGCCGAGGAACTCTCCGCCGTCACCGAACAGACCAGCGCCGGGGTCAACGCGCAGAAGGTCGAGACCGACCAGGTCGCTACCGCCATGAATGAAATGGCCGCCACCGTGCACGACGTGGCACGCAACGCCGAGCAGGCATCCGAAGCCGCCGCCTCCGCCGACCGCGAAGCCGCCCAGGGCGACCGCCTGGTGCGCCAGGCCCTCGGCCAGGTGGACCGCCTTGCCGCCGAAGTGGGCCGCTCCACCGAATCCGTGCAGCAGTTGCGCCGCGAGAGCGACACCATCGGCAGCGTGCTGGACGTGATCAAGACCGTCGCCGACCAGACCAACCTGCTGGCCCTCAACGCCGCCATCGAAGCCGCCCGCGCCGGCGAAGCCGGTCGCGGCTTCGCCGTGGTGGCCGACGAAGTGCGCGGCCTGGCCCAGCGCACCCAGCAATCCACCGAAGAAATCCAGGAGCTGATCGCCGCCCTGCAGAACGGCAGCCAGCAGGCTGCCAGCATGATGGAAAGCAGCCTCGAACTGACCGAAGACACCCTGCGCCTGGCCCGCGAGGCCGGCGACTCGCTGACCTCCATCACCGGCGCCGTCTCGTCCATCCAGTCGATGAACCAGCAGATCGCCGCCGCCGCCGAGCAGCAGAGCGCCGTGGCCGAGGAGATCAACCGCAGCGTCCTCAACGTGCGCGACATCTCCGAGCAGACCGCCGCCGCCAGCGAGCAAACCGCCGCGTCCAGCGTGGAGCTGGCGCGCCTGGGCAACGAACTGCAACAGATGGTCGGGCGCTTCCGGGTCTGACACCGCCCGCCGGAGGGCGTAGGATCGGGCCTTCTCCCCTGCCGAGGCCCGAGCCATGCGCCCCCTGACCATCGACCTCGACCAACTGGCCTTCGCCCTCTCCACCGAGGGCCTGGACCACTACCTGGACCTGCTCACCGGCAAGGTCCTGCTGATTCCCGAAGAGGATGCCGACCCCCAGCTGGAAACCCTCCTGCGCGAAGAGCCGGAGCGCTTCCTGCTGGTGGAACCCCTCACCCACGGCGACGAGCTGCGGCTGATGGAGGAGTTCCTCCACGAAGTCGTCCACCCCCATGCCTACACCGCCCTGCAACAGGCCCTGGCCGGCCGCAAACCGGCCCGTGCCTTCCGCCACGTGCTGATGGAGTACCCGGTGCTGCTGGAAGCCTGGCACCACTTCGAAGCGGCCCGCCTGAGGGAGCTGGCGCAGGACTGGCTGGAGGACAACGAGTTGCAGGCGGCGGTGCCTTTGCATTGAGCCGAATCTGGCGTGCGCACGAGACGTCAACCCAGGCTGGTTTTCGCGTTCTGCGGACGTCCCCTGTTTCGCCTTGCCTGGCGAGTTTCTTTTCCAAAGAAAAAGGGCCGCATCGCGGCCCTTTCCATTCCCTTACAGCACCTGCCTGAGGAACGCCTGTGCACGCGGGTCCCGGGGCTGGTCGAAGAACTGCGCCGGCGGCGCATCCTCCAGCAACTTGCCATGGTCGAAGAACAGCACCCGGTCAGCCACCTCGCGGGCGAAGCCCATCTCGTGGGTGACGCAGACCATGGTCATGCCCTCCTGGGCCAGTTGCTTCATCACGTCCAGCACCTCGCCGACCATCTCCGGGTCCAGCGCCGAGGTGGGCTCGTCGAACAGCATCACCTTCGGCTCCATGCACAGCGCCCGGGCAATGGCCACGCGCTGCTGCTGGCCGCCGGACAGACGCGAGGGGTACTCGCCGGCCTTCTGGGCAATGCCCACCTTGGCCAGCAGCGCCTGGGCCTTGGCCTCACGCTCGGCCTTGCCGCGCTTGCGCACCACCTTCTGCGCCAGGCACAGGTTCTCCAGCACCGTCATGTGCGGGAACAGGTTGAAGTGCTGGAACACCATGCCGACTTCGCGGCGGTAGGCATTCACATCGGTCTTCGGGTTGGCCAGGTCGACGCCGTCGATGCTCACCGAGCCCGCGTCCAGTTCCTCCAGGCCGTTGAGGCAGCGCAGGAAGGTGGACTTGCCGGAGCCGGACGGGCCGATCACCACCACCACCTCGCCGCGCTTGACCGAGGTGGTCACATCGTCGACGGCGCGCACTTCCTGGCCACGGGCGTCGAAGACTTTCATCAGGTTGCGGACTTCAATCACTTTTCCCGAGCCTCCTCTCCAGTCGGTTGGCGATCTGCGACAGCGGCAGGTTGATGAGCAGGTACAGCGCGGCGACACAGAACCAGATCTCGAACGTGGAGAAGGAAGCAGTAATCGCCTCGCGCCCGCTCTTGGTCAGCTCGGTGATGGAGATCACCGACACCAGCGAGGTGTCCTTAACCAGGCTGATGAACTGTCCGGCCAACGGCGGCAGCACCCGTTTGAACGCCTGGGGCAGGATCACGTAACGCATCGACTGGCCACCCGTGAGGCCGAGGGAGCGTGCCGCCTCGTTCTGCCCACGGGCGATGGACTGCACGCCGGCGCGAACGATCTCGCCCACGTAGGCCCCGGTGAACAGGGCCAGAGCGGCAACGCCGGCGAACTCCCGTGAAAGGTTCAGTACGGTGCCGATGAAGAAATAGAAGATGAAGAGCTGCACCAGCAGCGGGGTGCCCCGCACCAGCTCGACGTACACGGTGGAGAGGTCGCGCAGGGTGGGGTTCTGCGACAGCCGACAGAGTCCGGTGAAGAGTCCGATCACCAGCCCCAGCGCGCCGGAGAGCACGGATATCCACAGGGTGGTCCAGAGGCCCCAGAGCAACGGGCCGGCCGCCCAGTGGCGGGTCACGCCGACCACGTCGCCCTCGGAAATGTCGTCACCCTGGCTGACCTGCAGGCTGTCCCTGGCCACTCGCAGTTGTTGCGCTTCGCCGCCCTCGGTGACCAGGGTCACCCGAGCATAGGCGCCCTCCTCGGCAATGGCCTCGACCCGCGCGTAGTCGGCCGCGCGCTGGGCCTCTTCGGCCTGGTAGGCGAAATACTGCGGCACCCGGTTCCAGCGCCACTCGTAGGAGATCAGGGAGGTGGAGTACCAGAGGCCGTAGGCGACCACCAGCAGGATCAGGCCCGTCAGCAGGTGCCAGGGCCAGGTACGGCGGTGTTTTCTAGTCACGATGGGTCTCGCTCATGGCGATGCCTGGAGGGCGAAAAAGACAGGTCCGGCCTCGTGGGCCGGACCTGTCGCATGCAGCGGGGAGCGCGTCCCGTTATTCCATGTCCTTCAGCCAGGTGGTGTTCTTGAACCACTTGGCATGGATGCGATCGTAGGTGCCGTCCTTCTGGATCTGGTGCAGCCAGTTGTTGATCCAGTTGATGCTGTCGTAGTCCCCCTTCTTCAGGCCGAAGGCCAGGGGCTCGTAGGTGAAGGGCTCGTCCAGGTACACCAGCTTGCCGGCGCCGGCCTTGTTCACCGCAACCACGTTGTAAGGGGCGTCGTAGATGAAGGCATCGGCCTTGCCGTTGACCACATCCATCACCGCTTCCTGCTCGTTGTCGAAGCCGTTGTACTGGGCCTTGGCGATCAGCTTCTTGGCGACCATCTCGCCGGTGGTGCCGATCTTGGAGGTGATGCGGTACTGGCCGTCGTTGAGGTCCTTGTAGGACTTGATCTTGCCTTCCAGGTCCTTGCGGATCAGCAGGGTCTGGCCAACCACGATGAAGGGCTCGGAGAAGTTGATGCGCAGGTTGCGCTCCTGGGTCAGGGTCATGCCGGAGCCGATCATGTCGAACTTGTCAGTCATCAGCGCCGGAATGATGCCGTCGTAGCTGGTGGACACCAGCTCCAGCTTCACGCCCATGGCCTTGGACATGGCCTTGAGCAGGTCCACTTCGAAACCGACGATCTCGCCGCGCTTGTTGGTCATTTCGAAGGGCATGTAGGTCGGGTCCATGCCGACCCGCAGGGTGCCGCGCTTGACCGCGTCATCGACGACGCCAGCGTGGGCCAGGCTGGTGAAAGCACAGGCGGAGAGCAACAGGGATGCGAAAAGCTTCTTCATTCTTACTCCTGACAGGGCAGATCATTATTGTGTGAAGCGGCGCCCACGGACCCGGCGGGCATGGCGCGAAATCCTAACCGCCCGGACCGTGGATGGCGAGTCAGCGCAAAGTCGCCAGCACGCCACTATCGGACAGGCGGCGCGGCGCGAGGCAGGTTCAGCTTTCCAGCAGGAAGGTGACCGGTCCGTCGTTGACCAGGTGCACCTGCATGTCGGCGCCGAAGCGCCCGGTGGCGACCTGACCGTGCTGGGTCCGGGCCCGCGCCACCAGGTAGTCGAACAGGCGCGCGCCCTGGGCCGGCGGCGCGGCGCTGGAAAAGCTCGGGCGCAGGCCGCTGCGGGTGTCGGCGGCCAGGGTGAACTGCGAGACCAGCAGCAGGCCGCCCTCCACGGCCCCGAGAGAGAGGTTCATCTTCCCCTCGGCATCGCTGAACACGCGGTAGTTGAGCAGCTTGTGCAGCAGCTTGTCGGCGCTGGCTTCGGTGTCCTGGGGCTCGACGCCCACCAGCACCAGCAGGCCGCGGTCGATGGCGCCGACGGTCTCCCCGGCGACGTCCACCCGGGCGGCAGAGACCCGTTGCAGCAACGCCTTCATCAGGCTTCCTCTTCCGGCGGCATGTCCAGCAGGCGGCGGGCGATGCTGTCGGTGGCGCGCAACAGGGCATCGGTGATGCCTGCTTCGGAGGCAGCATGGCCGGCGTCTCGGACGATCTGCAGCTCGCTGTTGGGCCAGGCCTTGTGCAGTTCCCAGGCGTTCTCCAGAGGGCAGATGGCATCGTAGCGACCGTGCACGATCACCCCCGGCAGGTGGGCGATGCGCGGCATGTCGCGCAGCAGCTGGTTGGGTTCGAGGAAGGCGTTGTTGACGAAGTAGTGGCACTCGATACGGGCGATGGACAGCGCGCGCATCGGCTCGCTGAAGCGCTCCACCACCGAGGCGCTGGGGCGCAGGGTGGCGGTGCGGCCTTCCCAGGTGGACCAGGCCTTGGCGGCGTGCATCTGGGCGATCTGGTCGGTGCCGATGAGGCGTTTGTAGAAGGCCTGGATCAGGTCGTCCTGCTCGTCCGCAGGGATCGGCGCCAGGTAGTCCTCCCAGTAGTCGGGGAACAGCCGGCTCGCGCCCTCCTGGTAGAACCACTTCAGCTCCTGGGGACGGCACAGGAAGATGCCCCGCAGGATCAGCGCCCGCACCCGGTCCGGGTGGGCCTGGGCGTAGGCCAGCGACAGGGTGGAGCCCCAGGAGCCGCCGAACAGCACCCAGCGGTCGATACCCAGGTGCTCGCGGATGCGTTCGAGGTCGGCGACGAGGTCCCAGGTGGTGTTGTTCTCCAGGCTGGCGTGAGGGGTGGAGCGGCCGCAGCCACGCTGGTCGAAGGTGACGATGCGGTACAGGGTCGGGTCGAAGAAGCGCCGGCTCAGGGCATCGCAGCCGGCGCCCGGGCCGCCGTGGATGAACACCACCGGCAGACCGTCGGGGGTGCCGCTCTCGTCGATGTAGAGCACATGCGGTTCGTCCACAGCCAGTTCGTGGCGGGCGTAGGGCTTAATTTCCGGATACAAAGTCAGCATGCTGGGCTCCGATTCTGTGCTCTAGGCCAATGCCCCCCGGGACATCCGCCGCCTAATGTGCCCGGCATCATAAACGAGGGAAATGGAGTTCGAATATGTCAGCGAGGCTGTTCACCCTACCGATCGTACTGTTCCTGGCCCTGCTCACCGGCTGCGGCCGCGAAGACCCGGCCGCCGAGCTGGAGGCAGCGGTCAAGGCCCTGCAGGCCAACCTGGAAGCGAAGGACACCGGCGCGGTGATGAAGCAGCTGCACCCGCAGTTCGCCACCGCCGACGGCAACGACCGCGAATGGGCACGGCGCACCATGGCGCTGCTGTTCATGCGCCACAAGAACGTCTCGATCATCGCCCTGAGCCAGGACAGCCGCCTCGACCCCACCTACCGCGAGAAGGGCCACACCGACGCCCGCATCGCCCTCACCGGCGCCGAAGGCCTCATCCCCGACGCCGCCCGCCAATACGCCGTGAAGCTCGAATGGTGGCGCGACGACGGCGACTGGAAGCTCGCCCGCCTCGGTTGGGAGTGACCCCGGCCTTTGTGCATCGCCCCGGACTGAAGTCCGGGCTACGCCAGCACCCAGCCTGCACCACCGGCATAAGGGGGCTCCCACCCGTAGCCCGGGCTTCAGCCCGGGAATCCCGTGCGCCCAAACCATCCCGGACTGAAGTCCGGGCTACGCCAGCACCCAGCCTGCACCACCGGCATAAGAGAACACCCTCGTAGCCCGGGCTTCAGCCCGGGAATCCCGTGCGCCCAACACCCCCGGACTGAAGTCCGGGCTACGCCAGCACCCAGCCTGCACCACCGGCATAAGGGGGCTCCCACCCGTAGCCCGGGCTTCAGCCCGGGAATCCCGTGCGCCCAACACCCCCGGACTGAAGTCCGGGCTACGCCAGCACCCAGCCTGCACCACCGGCATAAGAGAACGCCCTCGTAGCCCGGGCTTCAGCCCGGGAATCCCATGCGCCCAAACCACCCCGGACTGAAGTCCGGGCTACGCCGCATCATCGGCATAAGGCGCCCCCGTAGCCCGGGAATCCGTGCACCTCACACAACACACCGAGCTACTCAGGCCGTTCGCCTGCTCCGGTGATCCGGCTCTCCTCGCCCCCGGCCCAATCTGCCGGTAGCAGGCCCTCCCGCACGAAACGGTGGAAACTCGAATGCGGCCAGTCGACGACCCGTGTGACCAGGCCGTGCTTGAGCGGGTTGATGTGGATGTAGTCGACATGGGCAGCGAAATCCCTCTCGTCCCGCAGCAGGTGCTCCCAGAAGCGAGGCTGCCACAGCCCGGCCTCACGCTTGGCGTTGGGTCTCACGGGATGCCCCTGCGCACGCAACGCCCGGACGAAGGCCGCCTTCATCGACGCAATGCGGCTTGAGAAGTCGTCGTCCCCTTCGGGCAGGCTCATCACCATGTGCAGGTGCTCGGGCAGCACAACGATCGCATCGAGGCGAAAGCTCCGTCGCGGGCGGGCCTGGCGAATCGCTTCGCGCAACAGATCGACATGGCGCACGAGCAGATCGCTTCGCCGATCTGCCAGCGCCAGGGTAAGGAAGTAGCAGCCCCCGGCTTGGCGGGCTCGTCGATACATCACCATGAATGGCACGTCCGGATAGGGAGCCGGAGAGCCTTGCAGGGTGACCGCCCAGGCTCTATCGGCGCGAGGCCGAACGGCCCACTGAAGCGTCTGCATCCGTCGTAGCCCGGGCTTCAGCCCGGGAACGGTGGAAGGTGCCAGCCCCTCCCCGGGCTGAAGCCCGGGCTACCTGATGTTGGATTTATCGCCCGTAGCGCTCCCGCCCCCAGGCGAGCATCGCCAGCAACAGCTGGCGGATGACCTTGCGGGTGGGCACGGCGAGGTCTTCGCGGAAGGCGAAGGGCTCCTCTTCGTTCATGTAGGTGCGCTGGGCCAGTTCCAGTTGCACGGCGTGGATGTGCTGATCCGGCTGGCCGTAGTGGCGGGTGATGTGGCCGCCCTTGAAACGTCCGTTGAGCACATGGCTGTAGCCCTCGGCGCGGGCGCAGACGCTGGCCAGTGCGTCGGCCAGGCTCGGGTCACAACTGGCGCCGGCGTGGGTGCCGAGGTTGAAGTCCGGCAGGTGCCCGTCGAACAGGCGGGGGATGAAGGCGCGGATGGAGTGGGCGTCGAACAGCAGCGCATAGCCGAACTCACGCTTCAGCCGCGCCAGCTCCTCGGCGATGCGCCCGTGGTACGGCGCCCAGATGCGTTCCAGGTAGCCGGCGCGCTCCTCGGCGGACGGTGCCGCGCCTTCGCGGAACAGCGGCTGGCCGTCGAACATCACGTCGGGGAACAGGCCGGTGGTGGCGGTGGCGTAGAGTGGCGCGTCGTCCGCCGGGCGGTTGAGGTCGATGACATAGCGCGAGTAGCGCGCCGCCAGGGTCGCGGCCCCCAGCTCGGCGGCGAAGTCGTAGAGCAGCGGGATGTGCCAGTCGGTGTCGATCAGCGAGCGCGCAGCATCGCTCAGGCCGGCCTCCACCGCCGGGGTCAGGCGGGTGCCGGGGTGCGGCATGCTGATCAGCAGCGGCACGCGGCCGGGGGTGAAGTCGAGGACGTTATCCAAGGTCGATCTCCTGTCCATGGCGCACCACGCGGTTGGGCAAGGTGCCGCCGAGCCAATAGGCCAGCTCCGCCGGGCGCTGGATGTCCCAGGCGACGAAGTCGGCGAGCTTGCCCGCCTCCAGGCTGCCGCAACGCGCGGCCAGGCCCAGGGCGCGGGCGGCGTTGAGGGTGACGCCGGCCAGCGCCTCTTCCGGGGTCAGGCGAAACGACGTGCAGGCCATGTTCAGCATCAGCCGCAGGGACAACGCCGGCGAGGTGCCGGGATTGAGGTCGCTGGCCACCGCCATGGCCACACCGTGGCGACGCAGGGCGTCGATGGGCGGCAGTTGGGTCTCGCGCAGCAGGTAGAAGGCGCCCGGCAGCAGCACGGCGACGGTGCCGGCATCGGCCATGGCGATGGCGTCGTCCTCGGTCATGTATTCCAGATGGTCCGCCGACAGCGCGCCGTAGCGCGCCGCAAGGCTGGAGCCATGCAGGGACGACAGCTGCTCGGCGTGCAGTTTCACCGGCAGCCCCAGCCCGCGTGCGACCTGGAACACCCGCTCGACCTGGGCCGGGGAGAACGCCAGGTGCTCGCAGAAGGCATCCACCGCATCCACCAGCCCCTCGGCGGCCAGTGCCGGCAGGATCTCGGTGCAGACCCACTCGATGTAGTCGTCGGCGCGGCCGGCGTATTCCGGCGGCAAGGCGTGGGCGGCGAGGCAGGTGGTCTTCACCGTCACTGGCAGCACCTCGCCCAGGCGCCGGGCGACCCGCAGCATCTTGCGCTCGCTGGCCAGGTCCAGCCCGTAGCCGGACTTCACCTCCAGGGTGGTGACGCCGTCGCGCAGCAGGTGCCGGGCGCGCGTCACCGCGCTGGCCAGCAGCTCGTCCTCGCTGGCCTCGCGGGTGGCGCGCACGGTGCTGGCGATGCCACCGCCCCGGGCGGCGATCTCGGCGTAGCTGACGCCCTCCAGGCGCTGTTCGAACTCGGCGCTGCGGTCACCGCCGAACACCAGGTGGGTGTGGCAGTCGATCAGCCCCGGGGTGACCCAGGCGCCGCCCAGGTCGACCCGCCTGGCATCGCCGGTATCCGGGGCCTCGGCCAGCGGGCCGACCCAACGGATCAGCGCACCTTCGGTGAGCAGCGCGCCGTGCTCGATGATGGAGTAGCGCCCGTTCCGCAGGGTGGCGATGTGGGCGTTGTGCCAGAGCGTCTTCATGTCAGGCCTCGCAGGTGGGTCACCGCTCCTGGCGGCGACCCTGTGGATAAAAGGGCACCCGGCTACAGCACCATCGCCGCCACCCAGCCGAAGGCCAGCAGCGGCAGGTTGAAGTGCAGGAAGGTCGGCACGACGGTGCCCCAGATATGGTCATGCTGCCCGTCGGCGGCCAGTCCCGCCGTCGGTCCCAGGGTGGAGTCGGAGGCCGGCGAGCCGGCATCGCCCAGGGCTGCAGCGGTGCCCACCAGGGACAGGGTGGCCAGGGGCGAGAAACCGAAGCCCACCGCCAGCGGCACGTAGATGGCAGCGATGATCGGCACGGTGGAAAAGGACGAGCCGATGCCCATGGTGATCAGCAGCCCCACCAGCAGCATCATGAACGCCGCCAGGGCGCGGTTGCCGCCCACCAGTTCGGCGGAATGGGCCACCAGGGTCTGGATCTCGCCGGTGGCCTTCATCACCCCGGCGAATCCCGAGGCGGCGATCATGATGAAACCCACCAGGGCCATCAGCCGCATGCCCTGGAGAAAAACCCCGTCCTGCTCGTTCCAGCGGATCACCCCGCTCATGGACACCAGCGAGAACCCCACCAGGCCACCGAACACCATCGAGCCGGTCCAGAGCTGCACCACCAGGGCCAGCACCAGGGCCAGCAGCACCATCGTCAGTTGCCGGCGGGACAGCCGCGCCGGAGCCTCGCCCTCCTCCCCCGCCACCGGCCGGTCGGCATAGACACGGGGCTGGCGGTAGCTCCAGAGCAGCGCCAGGCCCAGGCCGAACACCATGCCCAGCGCCGGGATCAGCATGGCCACCGGCGCCATCTCCCGGGACACCAGCTCGCCACTGCCTGCCCCGTTGATGTTGGCCACCAGGATGTCGTTGAGGAAGATCGCACCGAAGCCCAGGGGCAAGGCCATGTAGGTGGTGGTGATGGCGAAGGTGATGGCACAGGCCACCGCCCGGCGATCCAGTTGCAGCCGGTTCATGACGTGCAGTAGGGGCGGCACCAGCAGCGGGATGAAGGCGATGTGCACCGGCACCAGGGTCTGCGAGGCGATGCCCGCCAGCACCATGGACAGCAGGATGGCCCACTTGATGAACCGCCCGCCTCCCTCGCCCAGCCGGTCGGTGAGGTTGGCGGACAAGCGCTGGGACAGGCCGGTACGGGACAGCGCGATGGCGAAGGCCCCCAGCGTCGCGTAGGCCAGGGCCACGGGGGCACCGCCACCCAGGCCTTCGTTGAAGGACTTCACCACGGTCTCCATCGGCAGGCCGGCGAACAGCCCGCCCACCAGTGCCGAGGCGATCAGGGCGAAGACCACCGAGACCCTCAGCATGCACAGCACAACCATGACCAGCACGGCCAGGATGATCGCGTTCATAACCACTCCTTGTTCTTGTTGTGACAGGCGGGCCGGCAGCGCGGCCCGCCTGGGTGGGCTCAGAAGCTCGGCAGCAGGCCGGCCGGCACCAGGGCGTTGAGGCAACCGCTGGCCAGCAGGTCGCTGGCGGCCTCGATGTCGGGCGCGAAGAAGCGGTCCTCCTGGTAGTAGGGCACCTGCTGGCGCAGGGTGGTGCGGGCCTGCTCCAGCTTCGGCGAGGTCTTCAGGCCGGTGCGGAAGTCCAGCCCCTGGCAGGCCCCCAGCCACTCGATGGCGAGGATGCCGCGCACGTTCTCGGCCATGGCCCAGAGGCGCTTGCCGGCGTTCGGTGCCATGGACACGTGGTCCTCCTGGTTGGCCGAAGTCGGCAGGCTGTCGACGCTGTGGGGATGGGCCAGGGCCTTGTTGTCGCTGGCCAGGGCGGCGGCGGTGACCTGGGCGATCATGAAGCCCGAGTTGACCCCGCCGTTCTCCACCAGGAAGGGCGGCAACTGGGACATGTGCATGTCCATCATCAGCGAGATGCGCCGCTCGGACAGCGAGCCCATCTCAGCGATGGCCAGGGCCAGGTTGTCGGCAGCCAAGGCCACCGGCTCGGCGTGGAAGTTGCCGCCGGACACCACGTCGCCTTCCTCGGCGAACACCAGGGGGTTGTCGGAGACGGCGTTGGCTTCGATCTCCAGCACCTCGGCAACCTGGCGCAACTGGGTCAGGCAGGCACCCATGACCTGGGGCTGGCAGCGCAGGGAATACGGGTCCTGGACCTTGTCGCACTTCTCGTGGGAGCGGGCGATCTCGCTGCTGGCGGTCAGCAGCTCGCGGAACGCCGCCGCCACGTCCACCTGACCACGCTGCCCACGGGCAGCGTGGATGCGCGCGTCGAACGGTGCCCGCGAGCCGAGCATGGCCTCGACGCTGAGGCTGCCGCAGACGGTGGCGGCGGCGAACAAGTCCTCGGCCTCGAACAGCCCGCGCAGGGCGTAGGCGGTGGAAGCCTGGGTGCCGTTGAGCAGCGCCAGCCCTTCCTTCGCGGCCAGGGTCAGCGGCTCCAGCCCGGCGATGGCCAGGGCCTCGCGGGCGGGCAGCCATTGGCCCTTGTGGCGGGCGCGGCTCTCGCCGAGCAGCACCAGGGACATGTGCGCCAGCGGCGCCAGGTCACCGGAGGCACCGACCGAGCCCTTGAGCGGGATGTGCGGGTAGACCTCGGCGTTGATCAGGGCGATCAGCGCGTCGATCACCTTGCGGCGGATGCCGGAGAAGCCACGGGCCAGGCTGTTGACCTTGAGCAGCATGATCAGCCGCACCAGGGCATCGTCCAGCGGCTCACCGACACCGGCGGCATGGGACAGCACCAGGGAGCGCTGCAGCTTCTCCAGGTCATGGGGGGCAATGCGGGTAGAGGCCAGCAGGCCGAACCCGGTGTTGATGCCGTAGGCGGTGCGGCCCTCGGCGATGATCGCTTCGACACAGCCGACGCTGGCGGCGATGGGCGCATCGGCCGAAGCGTCGAGGGTGATGCGCTGGGGCTGCTGGAAGGCGGCGCGCAGTTGGGCCAGGGTCAGGTGGCCGGGAGTGAGGTGCAAGGCATTCATTTCGGCTTATTCCCCCTTGCCGATCATGGGCAGGTTCAGGCCCTGCTCGCGGGCGCAATCGATGGCCACAGCGTAGCCAGCATCGGCATGGCGCATGACGCCGGTGGCCGGGTCGTTGGTCAGCACGCGGGCGATGCGCGCGGCGGCAGCGTCGGTGCCGTCGCAGACGATCACCACACCGGAGTGCTGGGAGAAGCCCATGCCCACGCCGCCGCCATGGTGCAGCGACACCCAGGTGGCGCCGCTGGCGGTGTTCAGCAGGGCGTTGAGCAGCGGCCAGTCGGAGACGGCGTCGGAGCCGTCGGCCATGGCTTCGGTCTCGCGGTTGGGGCTGGCCACCGAGCCGGAGTCCAGGTGGTCACGGCCGATCACCACCGGGGCGGACAGCTCGCCCGAGCGCACCATTTCGTTGAAGGCCAGGCCCAGCTTGGCGCGCAGGCCCAGGCCGACCCAGCAGATGCGTGCCGGCAGGCCCTGGAAGGCGATGCGCTCGCGGGCCATGTCCAGCCAGCGGTGCAGGTGGGCGTCGTCGGGGATCAGCTCCTTCACCTTGGCGTCGGTCTTGTAGATGTCCTGCGGGTCGCCGGAGAGCGCGGCCCAGCGGAACGGGCCGATGCCCCGGCAGAACAGCGGGCGGATGTAGGCCGGGACGAAGCCGGGGAAGTCGAAGGCGTTGGCCACGCCCTCGTCCTGGGCCATCTGGCGGATGTTGTTGCCGTAGTCGAAGGTGGGGATGCCCTGCTTCTGGAAGTCGAGCATGGCGCGCACGTGCACGGCCATGGACTGCTTGGCGGCCTTGACCACGCCGGCCGGGTCGGTCTGCGCACGGTCGCGGTACTGCTCCCAGGTCCAGCCGGCGGGCAGGTAGCCGTTGAGCGGGTCATGGGCGCTGGTCTGGTCGGTGACCATGTCCGGCCGCACACCCCGGCGCACCAGCTCCGGGAGGATCTCGGCGGCGTTGCCGTGCAGGGCGATGGAGATGGCCTTGCCCTCGGCGGTGTACTTCGCGATGCGCGCCAGGGCGTCGTCGAGGTCCTTGGCCTGCTCGTCCACGTAGCGGGTCTTCAGGCGGAAGTCGATGCGGCTCTGCTGGCACTCGATGTTCAGCGAGCAGGCCCCGGCCAGGGTCGCGGCCAGGGGCTGGGCGCCGCCCATGCCGCCCAGGCCGGCGGTGAGCACCCAGCGGCCCTTGAGGTCGCCGTTGTAGTGCTGGCGACCGGCCTCGACGAAGGTTTCATAGGTGCCCTGGACGATGCCCTGGCTGCCGATGTAGATCCAGCTGCCGGCGGTCATCTGGCCGTACATGGCCAGGCCCTTGGCATCCAGTTCGTTGAAGTGCTCCCAGGTGGCCCAGTGCGGCACCAGGTTGGAGTTGGCGATCAGCACGCGGGGGGCGTCGGCGTGGGTGCGGAACACCCCCACCGGCTTGCCGGACTGCACCAGCAGGGTCTCGTCGTCGCCGAGCGTCTTCAGGCTGTCGACGATGGCATCGAAGCATTCCCAGTTGCGCGCGGCGCGGCCGATGCCGCCGTACACCACCAGCTCCTTCGGGTTCTCCGCCACCTCGGGGTCGAGGTTGTTCATCAACATGCGCAGCGGGGCTTCGGTGAGCCAGCTCCGGGCGTTGAGGGTGGTGCCGCGCGGGGCGCGGATCTCGATGTCGCGGTACTTGGTCATGGCAGTCTCCAGCGAGTGTGGATGGATGTTCGGGCGGCTCACAGCCAGCCCAGGAATTGCGCCAGGTAGGCCAGCGGCACGCTGAACACCAGGCTGAGAAGGGTGCGCTGCAGCCAGACCAGCAACAGATCCCGCAGGCGGAGCGGAATCCGTGTGGCCAGCACGCAGGGGATCGAGGCGGACAGGAACAGCACGCTGCTGACGGACACGATGGCGGTGACGAAGCGCACCAGCACGTCGGCGTCCTTGAGCAGCATCGCCGGCAGGAACATCTCCGCCAGGCCGGCGGCGAGGGCGCGGGCCACCACCATGGGCTCGCCCAGGCCCAGCAGCCAGGTGACGGGATAGAGCAGCAGGCCGACGGCGTCGAACAGCGGCGTGTAGCGGGCGGCCAGCAACCCGAGGAGCCCGACGGCAAGGATGCTGGGCAGGATGGCGGCGGTCATGCGCAGGCCGTCGATGAAGGTTTCCCGCAGGGCCGACGCCAGCGTCGGGGCCTGGGCCGCCTGCTCCAGCCCGGCGCGCCAGGCACTGGCCAGGCGGCTGGCACCGGGTGCCAGCGGCGGTTCGGCCCGGCCCTCGGACGGCAGCCGCGACAGCGGATAGATCCGCGCGCTGACGGCAGTCACGGCGAAGGTCACCAGCATGGCGCCCCAGAAGTAGAGGTTCCATTGCCCCATCAGGCCGAGGGTCTTGGCGATGATCACCATGAAGGGCGCCGACACCGTGGAGAACCCGGTGGCGATGATGGCGGCCTCACGCACGCTGTAGTGGCCCTGCTGGTACATGCGGTCGGTGATCAGCAGTCCGACGGAGTAGCTGCCGACGAAGGAGGCCACGGCGTCGATGGCCGACTTGCCCGGGGTCCGCCAGATGGGGCGCATCACCGGCTGCATCAGCACGCCCACCAGCTCCAGCAGGCCGAAGCCGATGAGGAACACCAGCGCCAGGGCCCCCAGCGGCACGATCAGGGCCAGGCTCAGCACCAGCTTGTCGAAGAGGAACGGCAGCATCCCCGGCTCATAGACGGCAGCGGGCCCCACCTGAAACAGGTAGGCGACGCCGATCAGCAAGCCGACGCCCTTGAGCACGCTGAACACCAGGTGGGTGACGCCCTGGCGCCAGCGCCCGCTGCGCCAGGGCTCGATGGCGCCGTAGAGCATGAAGAGCACCGCCAGGCCGATGACCAGCGGGCGCGCGTGCACCTGCAGGGCCGAGGCGGCGTGGTCGATCAGGATGGTCGAACGGCCGGCGATCTCGAACGGGACGAAGAACAGCACGAGGCCGATGGCGCTGTAGCCCAGCAGGCGGACGAGTGCCAGGGTGCGGTTCGGCTGTGCAGTCGCTGAAAGGTTGCCAGGCATCGCGCGTCTCCGGTTACAGGTTGTTCAGGGCTCAGGAACAGACACGTATCTACTTGTACATACAAGCATATGCAATTCAGGGACCAACCCGCTCCGCTGAGCCTGCATGACGGCGGAAGGCGCCGGATTGCCTGGGCTCGGGCAGGCATCCCCGGTTTGCACGGATGCAACCGATCCGACCGCTACCTGGGGCAGCGGCGCATCATTCGGGAGCAGCACCGCACACCGTTGAGGCGTTCGGTAACAGTGGGAGGCAGGCAGACGGGGGTGCCCGGCAAGGGCGAGCAGCGTGGGGAACGCAGGGAAGGCCGGGCGCGCCTCAGCGCGCCAGCAGCTCGATCAGGCAGAGGGTGCCGGCACCCTCGAGACGGACCTCGGACAGGCCGCCCGAGCGCTCCAGGTGCAGGCAGTCGTGGCGTTCCAGCAGCGGGCCGCCCTGGAGGCCTGCGCCGGCTTCGGCGGCGAACAGCAGCAGGTGATCGGCATCGCTGAACAGCGACTGCGGTCCGTCGAGGCGCAGCCACTGGAAGCGAGCGGCGTAGCGCGCGGGGGCGTAGATGAGGTTGAAGTCGCGGATCGGCCCGTCGATGAGGGTGCAGTCCACGGCCGCCCCGCCGTCGAAGGCGAAGGCATCCAGCGGACCCAGGTCGCGGGAAGGCTGGCCGTCCACGGTCAGGCGCATGCCTGCACCTTCCAGCACGGTGATGACGCGCTGGTAGCCGGTGAAGGCGGAGAACGGGCCGGACTGGCCGACATCGGCAATGGACAGGCGCCAGCCGAAGCCGTCGAGGCCGTCCCCGGCATCCCGGAGGATCTCCAGGGTGGAGCCGGCGCCGTTCTTCCAGGGCATGCGCGGGTAGTCGGCTGCCTTGAGCAGGCGGATGCGGTTCATGAGCCGAAGCGTCCTTCGAGGCGGTAACGCGAGCCGGGGTACAGCAGGCGGGCGCTGGTGACGGTGTTGCGCCCGGACCAGGTGCGGCGGCGGATCAGCAGGCAGGGCTCGCCCCGTTCGATCTGCAGCAGGCGGCACTCGTCGGCATCGGCGAGGATGGCCTCCACCACGTGCTCGCCCTCGGTGAGCGGGGCGATCTGGGACAGGTAGGCATGGGGCGTCTGGCGGGTGAAATCCTGGGCCAGGTAGTCGGGTGCCACGGCGGGGTTCACGTAGCGGTCCTCGATCTGCACCGGCACGTCGTTCTCGAAGTGCACGATGCGCGAGTGGAACACCCGCTGGCCTTCGCGCAGGTCCAGCGCCAGGGCGCGCTCGGGGCCGGCCTGCTCTTCCTGCAGGCTGACCACCACGCAGTGGTGACGGTGGCCACGGGCGGCGATCTCCTCGGCGATGTTGTGCACCTCGAACAACGCGGCCTGGCCCTTGGGCTCGGCGACGAAGGTGCCCACGCCCTGCATGCGCACCAGCAGGCCGTCGGCGGTCAGCTCGCGCAGGGCACGGTTGATGGTCATGCGGCTGAAGCCCAGTTCGCTCACCAGCTCGCTCTCCGACGGCACCCGGTAGTGCGGCGGCCAGGCGCCGGACTGGATCTGCTGGGTGATCATCTGCTTCACCCGGGCGTACAGCGGCGCGGGGGCGTCACCGATCTGGGCGGCCAGGGAGGACGGCGCGGAGGGCGATGGGGACACGGGATTCTCCTTGTGGAAACGGCGGGCACCAGGCAGGCACCCGCTACCGGCATGTACCGGATTCGATACCGGCGAACAAGCACGGACAGGCGCAAGTTTACGGCGCCCGATAACGTCTGTATATGTATATACAAATAAGACCACTCACCGGGAGCCCGCGCCATGCCTGCCTTCCACGCTGAACGAGCCCTCCTGCCCTCGGGCTGGGCACGCAATGTCCGCTTCGAGGTCGGGGCTGCCGGCCTGCTTGAACAGGTCCTCCCCGATGCCGGCTCCGAGGGCGCCGAGCGGCTCCACGGGCCGGTGCTGCCGGGCATGCCCAACCTGCACTCCCACGCCTTCCAGCGGGCCATGGCCGGCCTGGCCGAGGTGGCGGGCAACCCCAACGACAGCTTCTGGACCTGGCGCGAGCTGATGTACCGCCTGGTGGGCCGCCTCAGCCCCGAGCAGATGGAGGTGATCGCCCGCCAGCTCTACGTGGAGATGCTCAAGGCCGGCTACACCGCCGTGGCCGAGTTCCACTACGTGCACCACGACCCGGCCGGCCGCCCCTATGCCGACCCTGCCGAGCTGGCGCTGTGCATCAGCCGCGCCGCCCGCGAAAGCGGCATCGGCCTCACCCTGCTGCCGGTGCTCTACAGCCACGCCGGCTTCGGCGGCCTGCCGCCCAACGAGGGCCAGCGCCGTTTCATCCACGGCACCGACAGTTACCTGGCCCTGCAACAGCGCCTGCGCGAGGCACTGCCGGCGGACCAGGGGCTGGGGCTGTGCTTCCACTCCCTGCGGGCGGTGACGCCCGACCAACTGGCCACGGTGCTGGCGGCCGAAGACGGGACCCGGCCGATCCACATCCACATCGCCGAGCAGCAGAAGGAGGTGGACGACTGCCTGGCCTGGAGCGGCCGTCGTCCCTTGCAGTGGCTGTACGAACACGCGCCGGTGGACCCGCGCTGGTGCCTGGTGCACGCCACCCATGCCGAAGCCGATGAGGTGCAGGCCATGGCGCGCAGCGGTGCGGTGGCGGGCCTGTGCCTGACCACCGAGGCCAACCTGGGCGACGGGATCTTCCCGGCGGTGGACTTCCTCGCCCGGGGCGGGCGCCTGGGCATCGGCTCCGACAGCCATGTGTCGGTGAGCGTGGTGGAGGAACTGCGCTGGCTGGAATACGGCCAGCGCCTGCGTGACCAGCGGCGCAATCGCCTGTATCGCCCGGAGCAGCCCCAGGTGGGCCGCACCCTGTTCGACGCGGCCCTGGCCGGCGGCGCCCAGGCCCTGGGCCAGCCGGTGGGTGCGCTGGCCGTGGGCAGCCGTGCCGACTGGATCGTGCTGGACGGCACCGACCCCTACCTGGCCACCGCCGAGGGAGATGCCCTGCTCAACCGCTGGCTGTTCGCCGGCGGCGACCGCCAGGTGCGGGATGTGATGGTGGGCGGGCGCTGGGTGGTGCGCAACGGCCACCACCCCGCCGAGGAGGCGACGGCCTGGGCCTTCGCCGAGGTGCTGCGGACCGTCCTCGGCTGACGGCCCGCCGCCGGGATCAGGGCATCTGGCTGTCGGGGGTGCGCCAGATCAGCCGGTCAGTGTCGTAGCCCTGGGACTGGGCCAGGCGCACCAGGCGCGCGCGGGTCTTCTCCGAGACCACCGGGGTGCGCGACAGCATCCACAGGTATTCGCGGCTCGGGTTGCCCACCAGCGCGGTGGTGTAGCCCTCGTCCAGGTAGAGCACCCAGTAGTTGCCCTTGGCGAGGTCCGGGAAGAGCCGGGTGAAGACGTTGTCGAAGCGCACCCAGAGCTTGTCGGTCTGCCCCTCCACCTGGGGCACGGCATAGCCGCGCGCCTCCTGCCACTCGCCCTCGGGGGTGCGGCAGCGGTTGAGCACGCCGACGCGGCCCTCGCCTTCCAGGCTGTAGTGGGCCTCGGACTGGGCGCAGTTGCGCTGGAAGAACATCGGCAGGCGCGCCAGCTCGTACCAGGTGCCCTGGTAGCGCTGCAGGTCCACCTGCCCAGCAGTACGTGGTGGGTCCGCCGGGCTGCCGCTGCCGGCGCAGCCGGCCAGCAGCAGGGCGGCGGCAAACAGGGCCCGGCGCATCATTTCAGCCCCTTGCCCTGGTACATCACCACCTTGTCGGCGGCGAACTGGATGCTGATGAAGGTCTGCTGGTCCCCCCAGGTGCAACTGGTGAGGCCGACCGCGCCGGAGCATTCGGTGGGTTCGCCGATCAGTTGCTCCACCTCGGTCTTGGCCATGCCGGCCTTGATCTTGGAGTAGTTCTCCTGGTTGATCTTGTTGCACGCGGCAAGTGCGACGCAGATGGACAGCAGGGCGAGGATACGCAGGCGCATGGATGACTCCGTTCAGGGGTAGGAACGCCGCAAAGCTTGGCACAGCGAGGCGGCGGGTGCCCATTGGATTCAGAAGCGCGAGCCGGGTTCCTCGAGGAAGCGCATCTCTGCCTCGGTGGAGGCGCGCGACAGGATGGCATTGCGGTGGGGGAAGCGACCGAAGCGGGCGATCACCGTGCGGTGCCGCTCGGCGTAATCCAGGTAGCTGTCGAAGGGGCCACGCTCAGCCTCGGGTACCGCATCCCGCAGGGCGGCGAAGCGCTGCACGGCCTCGTCCTGCAGGGCCAGGTCTTCGGCGTGCTCCAGCACCAGGTAGGCGAAGACGCGGCGGATCGGCGGGAGCTGCCGGTCCCACGCCTGCGCCAGGCCGTCGCGGACCTGCTCGCGGGCCAGAGCATCGCCGGCAAAGGCGCGGGGCTGGTCGCGGAAGATCATGCGCGGCAACTGGTCCAGCAGCAGCAGCCGGGCCAGCCAGCCGTCCGGGCACAGGCCCCACTCGGCGAGGCCGCCGGCCAGGGCCTGCCCCACCAGCGGGCCGAAGCGCTCCCCGGCCTCGCGGTCCTGGCTGTCACGCTTGCCGAACCACAGACCCTGGCGGCTCGCCACCACCTCGCTGACCGGGGCCTCGGGCCCGAACCACCAGTCCAACAGCGGCTGCCAGGGTTGCATGGCTTACTCCAGGTGGTAGCCGGTGACCCGGGCCACTTCTTCCTTGGAGCCCAGGAACACCGGCACGCGCTGGTGCAGGGACTCGGGCTGGAGGTCGAGGATGCGCTGGCGACCGTTGGTGGCGGCACCGCCGGCCTGCTCGATGATGAAGGACATCGGGTTGGCTTCGTACATCAGCCGCAGCTTGCCGGCCTTCTCCGGCTCACGGGCGTCCCAGGGGTACATGAACACGCCGCCACGGGTCAGGATGCGGTGCACGTCGGCCACCATGGAGGCGATCCAGCGCATGTTGTAGTTCTTGCCCAATGGGCCTTCCTTGCCGGCCAGCATCTCGCCCACGTAGCGGCTCACCGGGGCTTCCCAGTGGCGCTGGTTGGACATGTTGATGGCGAACTCGGCGGTGGTCTCCGGCACGCGGATGGTGTCGTGGGTGAGCACGAACGAGCCCAGCTCGCGGTCCAGGGTGAAGCCCTTGACGCCGTCGCCCAGGGTCAGCATGAGCATGGTCTGCGGGCCGTAGATGGCGTAGCCGGCGGCGACCTGCTGGGTGCCGGGCTGGAGGAAGGCCTGTTCGTTCAGGCTGTCATTCTGCGAAAGGTACTGATCCGGGCAGCGCAGCACCGAGAAGATGGTGCCTACCGAGACGTTGACGTCGATGTTGGAGGAGCCGTCCAGCGGGTCGAACACCAGCAGGTACGCGCCCTTGGGGTACTTGCCGGGGATCTGGTAGGCGTTGTCCATTTCCTCGGAGGCCATGCCGGCCAGGTGGCCGCCCCATTCGTTGGCTTCCAGCAGGATCTCGTTGGAGAGCACGTCGAGCTTCTTCTGCACTTCGCCCTGGACGTTCTCGGTGCCCATGCTGCCCAGCACGCCACCCAGCGCGCCCTTGGACACCGCGTGGCTGATCTCCTTGCACGCACGCGCCACCACCTCGATGAGGAAGCGCAGATCGGCAGGGGTGTTGTGGCTACGGGTCTGCTCGATCAGATAGCGACTGAGGGTAACGCGGGACATGAATTGGCTCCGGATGGAATGGGAAAAAACGCGCGCAGTTTAGCGCGACTCGCGGCGCATTGCTTCACGCCAGGCGACACGGCGGACGGCAGGCAGGGCCCTGACGAAGCGGCGCTGAAGGATCAGACGCGACACGGGCGCGCAGGTTCAGTGACGACTCAGGACGACAGGCTCGCCAGGCTGCAGACGCGGTTGCGGCCGTTGCGCTTGGCCTCGTAGAGGGCGGCGTCGGCGATCTGCAGCAGCTCGTCGAGGCCCTGCCCCTGGCCCGGCCAGACCGCCAGGCCGGCGGAAAGGGTCACCCGCAGTTCGCCGCTGCGGGTCACCAGGGCGGTGGTGGCCAGTTCGCCGCGGATCGACTCCAGCCGCTCGGCCGCTTCGTGGGCATCGGCCCCGGGCATCACCAGCAGGAACTCCTCGCCGCCGAAGCGGAACACCGCGTCCGAGCTGCGCAGGCTGCACTCCAGGTAGCTGGCAACGCCCTTGAGCACGTCGTCCCCCACCAGGTGGCCGTGGCGGTCGTTGAGCTGCTTGAAGTGGTCCAGGTCGATCAACGCCAGGGCGATCGAACTCTGCTCACGCAGGCCCCGGGCCATCTCGCGCTCGAAGAACTCACTGAGGTAACGGCGGTTGTAGAGCCCGGTGAGCGGGTCACGCAGGGCCTGCTGGCGCAACTGCTCGTGGAGGCTGGAGATGGTCCGCAGGCGCTCTTCGCTGGTGGCCAGGGCCTCGGCCAGTTGCAGCTCGCTGCAATGCCGCGCGGTGACGTCGCGCAGGTAGATCATCCGCCCCAGCACATGGTTACCGGTGCGGGTCAGCCGCTCGATGGCCCGGCAGCGCATCTCGAAGTACCGCTCCGGCGCCTCCAGGGTGAGCATCGCCTCCACGTTGCCCGGCGCCTGCAGCAGCGCCTGCAGCGGCTGGCCGACCACCGGCCACTCCGCCAGCCCCCGGCCCTGCCAGCCGCCACGCAGACCGGCCAGGCGCAGGGCTGCCGGGTTGGCCTCGATGACGCGGCCCTTGGCATCCACCACCAGCACCGGGTCGGGCAGTTCCTCCAGCAGCAGGTGGCGCGCCACCGGCATCAGGTCGAACAGGCGCACACCGACGATCAGCCAGGAGAACGCGGCCAGGGTGAAGGCGAAGCTGAAGGGCGTCGGATCGAAGCCGAACAGGGTCCAGCCGAGGACCACGTAGGACGCATTGGCCAGCCAGGGCACGCAGGTGACGAAGACGAATGCCAGGTAGTGCCGGCGGTGCAGACCGTGGCTGGCGAGCACGGCGCGTGCCACCACGTAGAGGCAGAACAGCATCTGCAGGTAGACGTAGACCGCCACCCCGTGGAACAGCACCCCATGCTCGTAGCGCACCGGTGCGCCAGGCAGGTCGCTCAGCGGTGCCGTACCCGGCCCGTAGAAAGCCTGGTGCCAGGGGTTGCTGGCCGCCAGCGCCCAGGCCAGCAGCGGCGCGATGGACAGGGCCAGGTAGCGGCGCGGCGACAGGGGCTCACGGATGCTGTTGACGTACTGCCAGAGGAACACCGCCCAGAGGGTGGGCACCGCGACGATGCCCGGCCAGGCCATGGTGGCCCACAACACCTTGCACGAGGCACCCTGGGCAGCCAGCTCCAGGCCGGCGGCACCCAGCCACCAGAGGATGCCCAGGTGCATGAGGATGAAGCTGGCCCGGCCGGGAAAGTAACGCTGCCGGCCGACCCAGCGCGCCAGCAGGATGACCCCGACCGCCACCACACCGGTGAACAGCACCGGCGGCGAGAGGCTCCAGCCCGGGATCGAACACAGGCTCACCGACACGCTTCCACAGGGCGAGCGGCCCCGGCATACCGGACAAGGGCACGGGGCAGCGGGAAGAAAGCGCGTTTCACGGCGACGGAACCTGTCTGGAAAAGAGGCGCGGCCCATGCCGCGCGACCGCGCAACGATACAGCAAAAAGCCACCATCCATGTGACAGATGGTGGCAACAACGCCGCTTATGCGCCCTTGTTCTGGGTGCGCAGCAGGCTGACCGCCATCATCACCAGCAGCCCCACGCCCAGCAGCAGGACAGCCCAGAGGCCGAAGCGCTTCCAATCGGTCTGCTCGGCCTGGACGGCGGCCTTTTCCTCCGCCACGGCCTGGGTGACGCGCAGGTCGCCGTCGATCCGTGCCTGGCTCATCTTCGCCAGCGAGTCATCCCGCAGGCCGGGCACCAGGGTGCCCAGGGGCAGCGCCGAGGACGTGGCCGCCGGGCGGCCGACGGCCAGCACGAAGGGGCCGGTGCCCCGGGCGAGGAACACCACCTCGGTGGCGCGCATCCCCACCCGCAGCGCCGGGCCCTGGGCACCGAAGCCACCGGCACGCAGGTCCACCTTCAGGCGCACCTGCTGGATGCGGTCCCAGCCGGAGAGGATCAGTTCGTCGTGAACGTTTTCCTTGCCCTCCCCCGGCAGGCGGTAGAGCAGGCCCGAAGTGAGCGGCCGCCACTGGCCGGCCGGGTCGTTGCGCGATTGCAGTTGGACCGGCGCCAGGGTATTGGGCTGCTCCAGGGCGAAACGCAGGCGCTCGACGGCGATGGGCAGCGGCAGGTCCCAGCGGTACTCGCCCTCCCCTTCGCTGCGCGCCGGCAGCGGATCGGACCAGACCATCGGCGCCGGGCGGCTCTTGCGGCTGGCCGTGGTGACCCGCGCGGCGGACAGCACCGGAGCCTCGGCATCCAGCCACAACAGGCGCAGGTAGCGGGCGGGCTGGCCCGGCAGCGCCACTTCACGCTGGTCGATGCGGTCCCCGCCGAAGCTCAGCCGAGCCAGTTGACCCGTGCCCCAGGGGCGCCAGTCCTGCAGGTCGTCGCTGGCCTCGATGGAGAAGCGCTGGAAGCCCTCCTCGCCCGTCGCCCAGTCCAGCACCAGGCGCTCCAGCGGGCCCTGGGCGGCGCTGGCGTCCAGCAGCCAGCCGCGCAAACGCTCGCCCGGCGCAGCGGGCTCCTCCGGCACCACTTCCACCAGGGTGCCGGTGGTGCTGCGCTCCACCCGCACACGGGGGGCGCTGTCCACATTGGCCGGGCCACGCAGGGGGAACCACTTGAGATCCAGGGCCTGTTCGGTGCGGGCGGTACTGCCCTCGCTGCGGGTCAGCGAGTAGGCCAGCGGCTCGCCCTCGGCGTTGAACACCCGCAGATCACGCAGGTCGCCATGGGCCGCCGCCAGTTGCAAGGCCATGGGCAGCTCCAGGCGATACCAGGGACCCTGCCCCTCCACCTTGAGCGGCACCTGGGCGGTGTAGTCGGCGAGTTTCTCGGCGGCGAATGCCGGGCTGGCCACTGCCAGGCAAGCGCCCAGCAACAGGGTTAGACGACTCATGAACTGACCTGCTCCGTTTCAGCGGCGCCCCGCTTGGGCGGCAGAGGCGCGAAGTAACCGACGACCAGCAGCAGCACGCCGACGCCGATGAAGGAAATGATGCGTTCCAGACCGCCCCGGTTGCCCAGTTCGATGAAGAACAGCTTGGCCACCACCACGCCGATCAGCGCCGCGCCCACCAGCCACAGCTCACGGCGCACGCGACGGTGGCCGCTGACCATGAGGCCGAGGGCAATGGTGGTCCAGACCAGGGACAGCCCCGCCTGCACCAGCATGGAATCCAGTTGGGCCTGCAGGGTGAAGGGCACGCCGCCCCAGTGGTGGGCGGTGCGGAACACCACCGCCGTGGCCAGGGCGAACAGCGAGGCGCCCACCACCACCTGAGGCAGCCAGTGCTCCACGTCTTCGCCCAGGCCGAACTCGGGCAGGTAGTCGCGCAGCCACAGGCTGACCCCCAACAGGGCGAACAGCAGGCCCAGCTCCAGCGGGTTGACCAGCGGCAGGTAGGGCAGCGGATCGGCACTGCCGTCGCTCCAGGCGTTGGCCACCCAGAACCAGCCGAGCATCATCAGCGCCAGCGGTAGCGCGGCCCACAGGCGGTACTCGCGCGGGTGCGCGGACACCGGCCAGGGCAGGCGCGGCAGGCGGGTCATCGCCAGCAGGTAAAGGCTCGGCAGCAGCGCCCAGCCCAGCCAGCGCCAGGCGTTGTAGTGCTCGGAGAGCAGCAGGAGCAGGTAGCGCAGCTCCAGCGCCAGCACGCCGAGGATCAACCAGCAGCCGAGCACGTGGGCGGCACTGCGCGCGCCCTCCGGCAGCAGGTCATGTAGGCGCTTGAGCACCAGCAGGTGGGCGGCGAACACCAGCCCCCAGCCCAGCCAGCCGAAGTCGGCCGCCGGGTGGTAGCGCGGCGTCCAGGCACCGAGCAGGGCCACCAGCGCCGCCGGCACCAGCAGCAGGCAGAGCAGCGCCAGGCCTTCCCAGCGCTCACGACGCGCCAGTAGCGACCAGGCCGCCACGCTCAGGGCCGCCAGCACCAGCGCCAGCGGCACGCGCAGCGCAGGCTCGGCGAAGCGGATGATCTCCGACAACCCCGCCAGGGCCCACCAGCCGGCACTCCACACCAGCAGCAACTGGGCCAGGTGGCCGAGGCTGACACCCGGCAGGCGCGGGTCTTCGCGGCGGTGCTCGCGGTGCAGGCGCCAGGCCCCCACCAGCGCCGCCAGGGCCAGCACGGCCGGCGTCCAGAAGCCGGCATGGGCCAGCGGGCGCAGCCCGTCGCTGCTCAGCTCACCCAGTAGCAGCGGGCTGACCGCCAGGAAGGTGATGCCGGCCACGGCCTGCAGCCCCAGGCCGAAGACGAAGCTGGCACGCAGTTGCAGGTGCAGGCTGAGCCAGATGATCAGGAGGCCGCTGCCGCCCCAGACAGCCGCGGCCGAGCGCCACGGCAGGACGAACAGCACCGCCAGGTTGATGAACACCAGGCCCGCCAGCAGCACCACGGACATGCCACGCAGCAGGCGCGCATCGTCGCGCACCATCTCGTCCCGTGCGGCCACCAGCATGCCGCCGATCAGCGCCAGGCCGATCAGCGAGGCGGTGATCAGGCTGCGCCAGCCCAGAGCGCCACCGGCACCCAGGCTGTCGCGGTCGATGCCCAGCAGGAACACCGCCCCACCCAGCAACTGCACCGCGAAAGCAGCGAAGAGGAAGGTGCGCGAACGCAGACGCAGGCCGGCGAACAGCGTGGCCAGACCGGCCAGCGCCCAGGCGATGGCGGTGCCTTCGGCGTGCCAGCACAGCGGCGCGATCAGGTAGAGGAAGCCCAGGCCGCAGGCCGCCAGCACCGGCTGCAGGCCGGGCTCATGGCTGCGCAGGCGGTCCGCCGGGGTGATGCGCAGCTGCCAGTAGCTGAACAGGCCGGCCACACCCAGCATCAGGGCACCCAGGGGCGCGCCTTCCAGCAGGCTGTCATGGCCCAGCTCCAGGCCGCTGATGAAGGCCAGCGCCGCGCCGGCCTGAAGGGCCAGGGCGAAGGCGCGGGCCAGCGGGCGGCCCTGGCGCAGGCCGAGCCAGAAGATGCCGGCCCCTTCCACCGCCCAGGCGGCGGAGGTCCAGCGGGCGTCCAGGCCCAGCGGGATGGCCAGGGTGCCGAACACCACGCCCAGGGCCAGGCAGGTTTCCACCAGCAGCAACGCGCGGCCGGCGGTACGCCCGGCCACCAGGCGTGCCAGCAGCATGTAGAACAGGCCGAGGGCCAGAGCACTGAAGGCGGCGCCGAACTCCAGGTGGCGGATCACCGCGTACTGCAGGCCGAAGCCCACCAGCGGCGGGCCGAACAGCACGGTGGCGTCGAGGTAGTCACCCTGGCGGACCGACCAGTTCAACAGTGCGTCACGCTCCGTCGGTGCGTTGGCCGCCTCGCGCAGGCGCCGACGGGCGAACAGCAGGCCGATGGCCACGTACATCAGGAAGAACAGCACCAGGAAGGGCTCGGTGCTGGCGAACAGCTCCGGCTTATAGCTGTTAATGCCCCAGGCCATGCCGATGCCGAAGGTACCGACGAAGCCGATCAGGTTGAGCAGACGCCAGGCCTTGAACCAGGCGATGGCGAAGATGCCGGCATTGAGCAGGGCGAAGTAGGAGAACAGCGCCACATGGTTGCCGCTGCCGGTGGAGGTGAGGATCGGCGCGGCGAAACCGCCCAGCGCCGCAGCAGCGGCCAGGCCGAGGGCGTCCTGCAGCACCGCGAGCACGGCCGAGCAAAGCGTGACCACCACCAGCAGCACCAGCGCGGCCTTCGGGTCCAGCAGCGGGTGCAGGCGCATGGCCGCGAACACCGTCAGGTACAGCACTGCGATCCCCGCGCCCTGCAGCATCAGGGCATAGGACGGGTTGCGCTGGCGCAGCCACCAGCCGAGCCCCAGCAGGGCGATGGCGGCCGCCGCCACGCCGGCGTAGCGCACCTGGATCGGCACCACCATGCCCTCGGTGGCATAGCGCAGCAGGAAGGCCAGGCCGAGGAACAGCAGCACTACGCCGATGCGCAGGACGGTGTTGCCGCCGAACAGCCAGGCCTTGGCCGCGGCGAACCCGCGCTCGAACAGCGAGGGCTCGTAGCGATAACCCGGCTCGCTGCGGGGCGCCGGAGCATGCCGGACGATGGGGCGTGGTGCAGGTTGTTCCGGTTGCTGAGGCGCCGCTTCAGCGGCTGCAACGGGTTCGGGGAGGGATTCGAGGGTCCAGTCGAGCGGCGCCTCGGGCGCGGCAGGTCCCTCGGCGGCGACCTGCGCGGCCACGGGCGGCTCCACGTCGGCCGGCAGTTCCCAGACCAGTTCGGTCTCTTCAGGCTGCGGCTCGGGCCGGGCGCTGACCTCGGGCTGAGGCGCGGCGGCAGGCGTTTCCACCGGCGGGGCGGGCGGCGCGTCGGCCACCGGGGCGCGAGCCGGCTTCTCGGCGGTGCGTTTCTCCACCTCCAGCAGGCGCTGGAACAGGGCTTCAGTGCCCTTTTCGAAGCGGGTGGAGAACTCGCGGAGTTCCTTCTGCAGGCGGGCATTTTCCTGCCCCAGGCCCTGCAGGCGGATCGCCTGCCCCAGGCCGAGGCCCATCAGCCCCCCCAGCAAGGCGCCGGTGATCGATTCACCAGCCGCCGCCCCCATGGCCAAGCCGACCAGCATGAAAATCCATTGCATGCGCTGTCTTCCCGAGAGTGAGAAAGCCGCCGTGCCGGCATCGAGGCCGGGCCTTGCGGCGATGCGCCAGTATATTCGGCGCAAGGTGCCACCCCCTACAGACGAATGCCGGTTGCCTCACAGACACAGCAATTTCACGGAAATTCGGGCCGTCACGCGCCGGTCGGCGGCGCGCTGTTCACAAATTGGCCAATCCCGCTATGATGCGCGCCCCTCCAAGCCCTGACCCTGCCCTGACATGAAGACCCTGCTGATCGTCGGCGCCGATCTCGATCGCCCCGAAACCTGGATCCGCTACGAAAAAAGCATGTGCCACGCGTGCGTTTCCAGCTGCTGCACCATGCCGGTGGAAGCCCGCCTGAGCGACCTGATCCGCATGGAGCTGGTGGACGAATTCGAGCGCGGCGAGCCGCTGAAGAACATCGCCAAGCGGCTGATGAAGGACGGGGTGGTGGAGCGCTTCAACCAGAAGACCGGGCTGTTCACCCTGACGCGGATGAGCAACAACGATTGCTACTTCCTGAACCGCAAGACGCGCTTGTGCAGCATCTACGACAAGCGCCCGGAAACCTGCCGCAACCACCCGAAGATCGGCCCCCGCCCCGGCTACTGCGCCTTCAAGCCGATCGAAGCCTGATCGCCCTCGCCCGGACGGGCCGTGCCTAGCCGGGCTTCAGCCCAGCTACGCACGGCGGCTGAAAGTCAGCCCTTGCCGAGCGCCTTCTTCACCAGGCTCACGCCCATCAGCACCACGGCGCCGGCGAGGATGCCGACCACGCCGTTGACCAGGGTCGGGACGGCCACGCCCATGGAGCCGGCAGCCTCGGCCAGGTGATGGATGGGTTCATGGGCGGCGGGGATACCGTGGGTGAGGATGCCGCCACCGACGAGGAACATCGCAGCCGTACCGATCACCGACAGCGCCTTCATCATGTACGGCGCGGCCCGCAGGATGCCGCGACCGATGGCCTGGGCCGTCGCGCTGGCCTGGCGCACCAGGTAGAAGCCCAGGTCGTCCAGCTTGACGATGCCGGCCACCAGGCCATACACGCCCACGGTCATGATCGCGGCGATGCCCACCAGCACCGCGACCTGCACGGCGAAGCTGGACTCGCTGACGGTGCCGAGGGTGATGGCGATGATTTCGGCAGAGAGGATGAAGTCGGTGCGGATCGCACCCTTGATCTTGTCCTTCTCGAAGGTCACCAGGTCGACATCGCTCTTGGCCAGGGCGTCGACGTGCTCGGCATGGGCCTTCTCGTCATCCGCGGCGCTGTGCAGCCACTTGTGGGCGAGCTTCTCGAAGCCTTCGAAGCAGAGGTAGGCGCCACCCACCATCAGCAGCGGAGTCACCAGCCAGGGGGCGACAGCGCTGATCAGCAACGCGGCCGGCACCAGGATGGCCTTGTTCACTGCCGAGCCCTTGGCCACGGCCCACACCACCGGCAGCTCCCGTTCGGCCTGCACGCCGGAAACCTGCTGGGCGTTGAGCGCGAGGTCGTCCCCCAGCACGCCGGCGGTCTTCTTCGCGGCGACCTTGGTCATGAGGGATACGTCGTCGAGCACGCTGGCGATGTCGTCGATCAGGGTGAGCAGGCTGGCTCCGGCCATGGGGGAATCCTTCGTCGGTTGGGCGGTGGAACGCTGGGGCGGCATGATGCAACAGCGCCCCGCCCCATTCCATGCGCGAAATGGAAAAACCGACAAAAAAGAAGCCGCTGCCCTTCATGAAGGAGCGGCGCATTCGGACGACTGGGTTGAGAGGGACAGGCCTGCGTCATCCGACGCGGCCGTAGGGTCAGCCCCGGGTGCTGGGCGAACCGCTCCTTGGCGGCAATCCACCCCCCTCCCGAGCCACCTCCACCGGTGCTGGCGCCTTGGGCTTTGGCTGGATCAGGCTGAAGTCGATCAGCGACTTGGGCTGGTCCGGGTTGCCGATCAGGCGCGGACGCTCCTTGAAGTCGGCATTCACTACGCTGCGACTGGGATCGAAGGTGTCGAAACGCAGACCCGCCAGGTCCGCCCAGGTGTAGATCAGCGCGCTGCTGCTGAACGGGCGCGACTCGACGCCAGCCACTTCCTGCGGGTGGTCACGCTGCCACTTCGGGCTGCTCCAGACCATGAAGGGGATGGTGTACATGGGCGAGGTGGGCGCCGCCTCGTTGCGACCCAGCACCGTGGGGTGCTCGGGGTCGAACACCGCCTCGCCGTGATCGGACAGGTAGAGCAGGAAGCCGTTGGGGTCGGTGGCCTTGAAGCGCTCGATCAGGGTGGAGACCACGTGGTCATTGAACAGCACGGCGTTGTCGTAGCTGTTGTAGGTGGGCAACTGGTCGTCGGTGACGTTCGGCGGCACGCCCTGGCGGTCGGTGAAGCGCTCATACGCTTTCGGATAGCGGTACTGGTAGCTCATGTGGGTGCCCAGCAGGTGCACCACGATGAACTTGCGCGGGGCATCTTCGGCCAGGACCCTGGAGAACGGCTCGAAGACATCGTCGTCGTATTGGCGGGCGTTCTGGTTGCGGTTGTTGTTCAGGTAGAACTGCTCGTCCGCCTGCCTGGAGAAGGTGGTGAGCATGGTGTTGCGCTTGGTCAGGGTCTGCTGGTTGGTGATCCAGTAGGTCTTGTAGCCGGCCTGCTTCATCACGTTGACGATGGAGGGCGTGGTCAGGTAGGCGTCGGGATTCTGTTCGTCGGCGAAGGTCAGCACCTGCTGCAACGCCTCGATGGTGTAGGGGCGCGGGGTGACGACGTTGTCGAACACCTGCAGCTCGCTGCGCAGGCGGTCCAGCTTGGGGGTGGTGGTGCGCGGGTAGCCGTAGAGGCTCATGCGCTGACGGTTGGTGGACTCGCCGATGACCAGCACCAGGGTGGTAGGGGCGTTGCCGAGGCTGTCCTTCAGCCCCGGCAGGGTGGCGACGGCGCGGTTGCCTTCCAGCAGGTCCTGCATGTTCGACAGTTGCTGGCGGTACTGGCGGTAACCCACAGCCAATTGCCAGGGCACGGCCGGTTCCAGGCGCTTGTCGATGGCGTCCATGGCCTCGGCCATGTTGGCGTTCACCACCATCTGCCGGGTCATCGGGTAGCCCAGCAGGGCGATGCCCAGCACCAGGCTGGCCACCCAGGCGGTGCGCCGGGGCAGATGGATCGGCCGCAGGCCGCGCCACAGCAGCCAGGCCATGCCGGCGTAGGCCAGCACCACCAGCGGAATCCACCAGGCGAGGTACTGGGTCAGGTATTCGCTGGCCTCGGCGGTGTTGGACTCGAACATGATGAAGATGACGCTCTGGGAGAACTCCTGGCCGTACACCAGGAAGTAGAAGAGCGCCGGCAGGGAGGCGAGCCACAGCAACACGCCGATGACCCCGGCGAGCAACCGGGTACGGGCGGGGAACAACAGCACCGGGATCAGCCACAGGCCACTGAGCAGGAAGGCCTGGCGGAAGCCGGTGAATCCGCTGGTGCCGGTGGCGAGGATCAGGGTCTGGGTAAGACCCGAGAACAACCAGAAGTACAGGAACAGCCGGCCGACGCCAGCCCAGTCGACCTTTCCCTGCTTCCCTGCAACCTGTGCGTGCGACATGCGGACTCCCCAGTTCGAGCTTCGGAACCGACAAGGTCGGTGCTAACCGAAGGGACTGTGCCGAACACCCTGTGAAAACTTCGTCAAAGCGAAGCCCTACGCTCGGCACAACATAAATGACACCAAATCGCCATATATCTGACATAACGACCAGACGCCATGGCATGAATGCCGACTTGACCAGCGGCATCGCGAAAGAATTCGAAGCCGGCTATAACGTCCAAGGCGACCTTCCACCCTTCTCTGCACGTCCTTTCGTCGCCTTCCCTGATCGCACCAATTTGGGTCATTCCGAGAAAAGCCTTGTCGCACTAGGATTTAAGCCAGGCTTAACTTCTTCGAATTGACTCGATATCAATAAATTTCCTTCGAACATCTTTGATATTCGAAATCACACGTCTATATCTAAGCCCTCACTGCCCTGACCCGGACCACCCACCAGGCCAGCGCGGTGCCTCGCTCCGCTCTCCCCCCCACAAGGCCGCCGGAGCAACACGGAGTCACCCTCCGTTTCCCAACAAAAAAGGAGAACCATGCCATGCAAAGGAAACTGTTCCAGCACTCGTTGATCGTGGCTGCCCTGGCCACCCCTGCGATGGGATTCGCGGCGGAACTGATCGACGTATCCACCCTCCCCACCCCGCGCTCCGGCCTGGCCGGCGGCGACATCCGCGCCGCCCTGGGCGTGGCCGACGATGACCTGGTCAAGGAGGCCAGCACCCGCCTGCCCAGCGGCACACAGGTCACCCGCTACCAGCAGTACTACAAGGGCGTGCGCGTCTGGGGCGAGGCCATCACCGAGGCCGCCGTCGGCAGCCAGCCCCGGCGTGCCGGGCGCCTGGTGGCGGGCATCGAGCAGGACCTGGTACGCGACGCGACACCGACCCTCAGTGCCGATCAGGCCCTGCAGCAGGCCCGCAGCCTGGTGAACACCAGCCAGCCGGTGAGCAACGAGCAGAGCGAACTGGTGGTGCGCCTGAACGAGCAGAAGCAGGCTCAACTGGCCTACGTGGTCTCGTTCTTCGTTGACGGGCCGGAGCCGTCCCGGCCCCACGTGATGATCGAGGCGAACACCGGCGAAGTGCTGCGCCGCTGGGAGGGCCTGGCCCATGCCGAGGCCACCGGCCCGGGCGGCAACGCCAAGACCGGCCGCTATCTGTACGGCACCCAGTACGGTCCGCTGATCGTCAATAACCGCTGTGAGATGAACAGCGGCGACGTGATCACCGTGAACCTCGGCAACAGCACCAGCAACACCAGCACCAAGCCCTTCCGCTTCGCTTGCCCGTACAACGAGTACAAGCCGATCAATGGCGCCTACTCGCCCCTCAACGACGCCCACTACTTCGGCAACGTGGTGTTCCAGATGTACGGCAACTGGTTCGGCGGCCTGCGCCCGCTGAACGAAAGGAAGCTGTACATGAAGGTCCACTACGGCAACGGCTACGAGAACGCCTTCTGGGACGGCCGGGCGATGACCTTCGGTGACGGCAGGAACCGCTTCTACCCGCTGGTGTCCCTCGACGTGTCGGCCCACGAAGTCAGCCACGGCTTCACCGAGCTGAACTCCGGCCTGGTCTACGAGGGGCAATCGGGCGGCATGAACGAGGCCTTCTCGGACATGGCCGGCGAGGCTGCCGAGTACTTCATGAAGGGCCAGAACGACTGGAAGGTGGGCGCCGAGATCTTCAAGGGCACCGGTTCACTGCGCTACATGGACCAGCCCAGCCGTGACGGCAGCTCCATCGACAACGCCAGCGACTACTACGACGGCATCGACGTGCACCACTCCAGCGGGGTGTACAACCGGGCCTTCTACCTGCTGGCCAAGTCCACCGGCTGGAACACCCGCAAGGCCTTCGAAGTGTTCGTCGACGCCAACCGCTTCTACTGGACCGAGACCAGCAACTTCGACCAGGGCGCCTGCGGCGTGATCCGCTCGGCGCAGAACCGCAGCCGATCGACGGCAGACGTGATCGCCGCGTTCAAGGCCGTGGGCGTGAGCTGCCCGACAGTGCTGTAACCCCGGCCTGAAGCATGACCCCGGCAGACAGACCTGCCGGGGTCATGCCCCTTAGCAGCCACCTCCCAACCTAGGCAGACGGCTGGGCACTGCCCACCCTGGTGAGGGCAAGCCGCTTGCGATCCCGGCGCTTCTTGTTCAGCAGGCTGAGACGCCGCAGCAGGTGACGCATCCGCCAGCTCAGCGGCTTGTCGATGGCCGCCAGCAGTTGCGGCACCTCTTCGACGAAATCGATGTCGTCGGTTTCATCGTGGATGTCCACGAAGCAATCCCGCTCGATGGCCTTCGCGTCCTCCACGGGCAACCCCGCCATGAGGCGGTAGAAGGTCCAGAAGCTCTGGTTGCCGGTGCGCCGGTGGACGTCCACGGCCGACTCCAGGGCCTCGCGCGCCCGGGGCCAGTCCGCCGCGGCGATGCGCAGGGCGAACAGCTCGCCGTAGTTCTTGAAGGTGTAGGCGCTGCGACCGTCACGCCCGAAGAAGCGGGTACCCGTGCCGGTGAAAATCGCCTCGAAGGCCGCCTCGGAGTAATACACATCGCTGTAGAGCACCAGCAGGTCGCCGCACTGCCACAGCGGAGGGATCGACAGCAGGCTATGGGCCTTGGTATCACGCTGCACCGGGCACCAGGCCCGCACCGGCAAGCGGGCGAGGCGCTCGTCCGCGGTGAGCAGCCAGGGGCGCTGCACGCCACGGGCCTCCAGCATCCTCAGGGTGCGACCCAGGAGGGTCTCGCCCCGTACTTCGATCAATTGCTTGGGCGCGGACTCTCGGGTCCAGCGCTCACGCTTCGCGCCGCTCTCCGCAGCGAGAATCACCACCGTCAGGCCAGTCACTGGCTTACCTCTCCTTGGCAAGACGCCGGATACCGGCCCCTTACCCTTGCTGCTCAACCCATTGCGCACACGCCGCCACCCCGGTGATGGCGAGTGGCCATTTTACCGATGGCGCCTCATCGCCAATGGGCACAGGTCACAGAAAGAAGCGGGGCAGCAGGCTCAGAAACGACAGAAAAGCCTGGGAAGAGTCGGCCAATTGCCATTCAGGCTCTGCAGGAGCATCCCGAGATAAGCGATCAGCCGCCGCAGCGGGTGCGACTCGGCCCGGAGAGCGGGCTGAGCACGTCCCGCCCCTGACACAGGGAGCTGACCGCTCGCGCAACTTTGGCGCAGCGCATATACTCCGCGCCCCGCAGGAGAGAGGGGCGCGGTGCGCCCCCGCCGAAGGCGCAAACTCCCATAATCGCTCAGGCAGCAGTCACTGCGGATTCCATGATCGCCAACTGGAGAGCGGCCGCCGGCAAGCGGCCCACCGAAGGGGCAAACGGCACGCGCCGTAGAAACTCTCAGGTACACAGGACAGGGGGAGGGGCAGCACAACGCAGGAGTTCTGTGTGCTCACCTACGTCTACCTGATCGCCATCTGTGCAGAAGCCATGTCCGGCGCCCTTGCTGCCGGCCGTCGCAACATGGACCTGTTCGGCGTCAGCCTCATCGCCTTCCTCACCGCCCTGGGCGGCGGCACCGTTCGCGACATCCTCCTCGGCCACTACCCGGTGAGCTGGACCCAGCACCCCGAGTACATCTTCCTCACCATCGGCGCCGGCCTAATGGCCATGCTGCTGTCACGCTTCATGCATCACCTGCGGCAACTGTTCCTGGTGCTGGACGCCATGGGCCTGATCGCCTTCACGGTGATCGGCTGCAATGTCGCCCTGGGCCTGAACTACGCGCTGCCGGTGGTGGCGATGGCCGGGATCATCACCGGCATCTTCGGCGGCATCCTCCGCGACATCCTCTGCAACCGCACCCCGCAGGTGCTGCGCCAGGAGCTCTACGCCAGCGTCTCCCTGCTGGTCGCCCTGCTCTACCTGGGCCTGCGCCAGCAGGGCGTGAACGAGGACATCAACCTGCTCGCCTCCTTCAGCGTCGGCCTGCTGCTGAGGCTGTCGGCGATCCGCTTCGGGTGGTCGCTGCCGATGTTTTCCTATGCGCCGGGGCGGTGGGAGCACTGAAAAATCCAGCGGCAACCCCAACATCAACATTGATTGCTATCCCCACTCCCACCCGGGGAAACACCCCACAGCGGGGACCTGCTCATTCCAAGGATCAAGCTACGCGGCTACTGGCTGCAATGGGCCGGATTCGAGGTCAACGAACAGATACGCATCCAGGTAATGCAGGGCTGTTTGGTGATTACGGCGGAGTGAAACAAATAGCCCCGGCATTTCCGGGGCTATTCATCGAGCTGGCTGGCGACAACGTTCAGGTCTTCGCCTGCCTTCGCCGACAGGTCGCCGCCAGCGATGAGTTCAGCCTATTGTTTTGATCAAGAAAATAAGCGCTTAATTTTATTCAGTAATCCCGGTGGTGGCGGTGGCTCCCAGCCCGGACGCAAAAAGTCGTATTCCACGTCGTAGGCATCCAGCGACTCGATGGGCATCAACGCCATAGGCACCAAGGGGTTTTGAATTTGAACCTCAATGCCTCGGTACCAGCACAGCTTGGCGTGTACCACGGCAAAGCCTGCCAAGAACTGACCCACCAGTTCGTTGACCGATTTGATCTTGGCTTGGTTTTCGATCAAGGCTTGCAAGCCTTCCTTGTCTTGCTTGAGCAGTAACGAGAAAAAATCTTGCCCAGCTTGAGCAAGTGCTTTGTCATGTTTGCGGCCTTTTTTGGCCACTACGGCGATGGTTTGGCGCAGGGCTTCGTCGTCGCGGCGAAGCACCAGTTGGAATTGATGCCAATGGAAATGCGGCGTCTTGACGTCATCTTTTTCTTTGAGTTCAGCATGGGTCAGCCAGTCGAAGATTTCTGGGCTGTCGCTGAGCAAGCCATACAAAAATGGCTCGTAATTGGCAAAGGCATCTCCGCAAGGTTCTGCCTCCTGCTCAGCGGCCATCAAGAGTTTGCAGTAAACATAGAAACTCTGCTTTAGGCCACGCAAGTCGTTGTCAATGAAATAGGACTTCAATCCTCGAAGCTCTAAGGATGGTCTGAAGTAGTCCTACATTTCCGGCCGACTTCGACCTCTGCCGATTTTGAACGCACCCACTAATCAAAACCGGTCAGGTTGTCCGCTCAGCTCTCCGTTTGGGGCCGTCACGAGCACCTCGCAGCGGCTATTCCCAACATTACAGATGTACCTCTCCTGTGGTAGTCAGCAAATGTCGGCGCGCCATCCATAGGTTCGACAGGGCAAACAAAGTCATCAACTGAGCCGTATTCTTCGCCAGGCCTCGGAAGCGCGTTTTCACATGACCAAACTGCCGCTTGATCACCCGGAACGGGTGTTCAACCTTGGCACGCACCTGGGCTTTGGCTTTCTCAATCTTGCGTCTGGCTTCGTAGAGCGGATTGTTCTTGCCCAGCTTCTTATACGTGCTCCGGCGCACCGCAA